>DAORJS010000095.1:0-8963 GCA_035439185.1 Chitinophagaceae bacterium | reverse complement strand
TATATCCCGGGAAATTCGCATCGGCGAAATTGGGAATACCATCATTATCGGAGTCGGCACTGGGATCAAAATTATCGTTGAATCCGTCGGTATTCAGATCAATATAACCGGGGTATTGCGCATCATTCCAGTTGGGTACCCCGTCTGAATCATGGTCCTGTAATGCCACAGGGTTATTTAATTCCAGGTAATCTGGTAAACCATCGTTATCATCATCAATATCCGGACAGGAAGTGATAAAACAATTGATCCGGATGGTATCATCGCAGGAACCTGGTCCGTCATAAAACGCATAGATCAATCTGGTAAAGGTCACCGGGGTAGCCGGATCATACACATTACCTGAACTAAAGGGAATGCCACTGAAAAACCGGTAACCGCCATAAAGCGCAACAGGAATAGTTACTGATGTAGCAGGACAAATATTCACAAGCAGGGTATCCGCCGGGTTGGTACAGGATCCTGTTAATACATCATTGACAGGATTAGGAGAATTACAACCAGCCAGCAATACGCCGCTGGAGTCAGACAAATTGATACCGGAAATTTTTCCACCATATCCGATCCGGGCTCTGTTAACAATGGACGGAGCACAGGAGAATACAGCACAGGAACGGGCAGTAATGACTTCAAACCGTACCTGACCTGAGGCTGCCGGGGCAATTTCACCACCTGCTGAACTGGAAGCACCGGTTCCTAAGCGGAAGACCACCTGATCATTCACGATATCGTATTCTGCTTCATCATCACCTGCTGCATCTGTCTTGGCAACGCCATTAATAGAAAGACTACCGGCCTTATATGTTGTGTTTCTTGGTATCCGGTCTACAATATTGGTGGATACACTGGCATCATTACCAGTATTCTGGTAACTCAGTTGGTACCGGACCACATCACCCGGTGCAAGTGATCCGCCATTCACATCCGTTGAATTTTTCCGAAAATCAAAAATGGGTGAATATTGGGAAATGGCGGTTGTTGCCACCTGCAACATATAGTTTTCTGAAGGTGAGCTGAAACGGATACTGGCAGAGGACTGATTGTTTCCTAACACAGCATTACCCGCATTAGGCACATCAATAATATCTGCATCATATCCCAATGTATTCTCATGAGCCGGATTCCGGGTGGTCACCACGGATCCTTTATAGGAAATGGTGGAGTTCCACATATCATTCAGGTTGGCCGTAGCATTTGGTGTTAGATTCGTATATGAACCGATGGCCGGATTTGAATTTTGTTTAAATGAAAACTCATCAGTTGATACCCGGTCACCATCAAATACCACCGCACCGAGTTCACAGCTTACCGGACCGGAGGGCGGGGTCAGAAATCCCGAAATCGGAATATTAAGGGCCGGGTCTCCCCCGTTCATAATCACGGAGCCATCAAATACCGTGAGGTTTCTGGTGATGGTAGCAGGATCTGAATACGCAATCACAATGGTCCAGCCACCAGCTGTATTCACAATACCGGCAGGGCTGCATACATTAGCTACAGTATAAGTTCCATTGGGGCTTGTTGCATTCACCAGTGATGTAATATCAACAAAACACCTGTAACCAGTATGTGGCAACCCGGGAACAAGCGCGTCATTATGATAATCGGTTTGGGTGGAGGTAAGGGTTACATAAGCACTGGAGCCTGGTAATTTCAGGTCCACCTGATTTTCATTTACAATCCATCCTGTATTCGTACCATCTGTACCCTGTGTTGCCCCCCAGTATAAACCGGCAAAAAGCACCTGGGAGCAGGAAGGCAGGGTCAGGTCAGCACTGGAGGAATTAAAAGTTGAATCGTTAGTTCCTTCCAGTTCAAGATCAAAACCAAGATCAGAACTGTTCAGCTGGTCCTGGTGTATTTCTACTGCAATGGTATTGTTACCATTGACAAAAAGTGAATTATTAATCACATAGACATTATCATCAGTTTCTGCGGCTCCTCCCACATTACTTGCGGCCATGGTACCATGCGCAATTGCACCGGCAGGCATATTGCTTCGCGCAACTTCAGTTCCATTGACATAGACAACTCCCCCGTCATCCCGCCGGAGTTTGATTTTAAAGCTGGCATAGGAACTGGCATTTGGGATACTGACTACTTTCCTGAAATAGGTTGTCACATATTTGTTGTTGGCATCCGGTCCATATCCCACCGTAGTACGGATATGGGTATCACCATAACCCAGGTAAGCGAATCCGGAAGCCCAGGCAGCATCATTATATCCGGTAGTTTCCCAGTTGGCTGGACGGGTATTATTGTCCAGGTATTTCCATTGGGAACTGGGGCCGATAAAACGGTCTGTGTATGCCTCCAGACTCAGGTTAAAGGATAAGTCGGCATTTCCGGTTGTCACCTGGTGTACTTCCACTGCAATGGTATTATTTCCGGCTGAGAACACTGAATTCGGAACCGATACAGTAATCACTTCATCTTCCACATCTGATGAAGCCAGAGTATTATAAGCAATGGCTCCTCCGGGCATATTATTCCTTGTTACCTCCACTCCATTCACATATAACACAAAACCATCATCCCTTTCCACATTAAATGTAAAAGACCCGAATGATGAGGGACTGGGTATGTTTACTACTTTCCTGAAATAGGTGGTGATATATTTATTTCCGGTAGGATTACATACCGTACCGCCGCCGCCGGAGGGAAGACAGGTTGATTCATCACCATCTCCATATCCCATTTCTGTAGCTGCCGTTGTCCAGGCAGCATCATTAAATCCGACATTTTTCCAGGTAGCCCCCGGTGCATTGGCCTGGGTATTGGCCCAGTATTTCCAGGTATCACCCATAGCAATGTATAAGTATGAATTGGTGGTACCTTCCAGACTTAAATTAAAGGAAAGATCGGAACTGGTTGCTCCATTCTGATGCACTTCCACAGCGATATCGTTGGTTCCTGAAACAAAATAAGATGTGGGCACAGTAAATGTAACCACGGCATCTTCAATTGCGGAAGTAGCTAATGTAGCATACGCAACAACACCAGTGGGCATGTTATCCCTTTTTACTTCTACTCCGTTTACATATACTACCACCCCATCATCCCGCTCCACATTAAATGTAAAGGCACCAAACAGCGCCGGGTTGGGAATATTTATTGATTTCCTGAAATAAGAAGTGATATACTTGTTGCCGGTTGGTGTACACAAGGTCCCACCGCCCCCTGATGGTATACAGGTTGCTTCATCCCCATCTCCATAACCCAGTTCACCGGCACCGGAAGACCAGGCCGCATCATTATACCCTAAATTCTTCCAGCTGCCACCGGGTGCTGATCCAGTAGAGAAATACTTCCAGCTGTCACCTAATGCAATAAAGGAGGTATTAGCGGAAAGGTTTGATTCAATATCAATATTCTCGCCGGCATGACCATTATTCACTGCTGAACCACCGGGAGGTGCTTCGGTTGTACTTACCCCGTTAGAAGTGATAATATTATTTGAAACATAAACAATATTACCCTTTACCGACGGGTTGCTGTACCGTGCTGTCATCGGCCGGATCACCTGAGCACGGATGGTAAAGGCCGTGCCCAGCATGATCATCAATATTAAGGTTCTTTTCATAAGGATATATATTTCTTTACCTCATCTTGCTATTCATCAGGATCAATGTACAATTGACTTTTTCAGTATCGCTTCCCCTTTATTGTTACTCACATCCCAGATATAGGCACCGGAAGGAAGCTGATAGGTTTTGGTGACAGAACCGCCATCCAGTCTCACTGTTTCTGTTTTTACTCGACGGCCACTCATATCTGTAATACTGATGGTATATATTCCCTGTACCTGTGAGTTCAGCTGTAATACCAGACTACCACTGCTCAAAGCCAGCACTTTTACATCAAAATCCCTTATTTCATTATTGGTGATTTTCTTTACACCCATAAATGCAGTGCGGTTATCAATATCTGTCTGAGACAAACGGTAATAACTGATACCCTTTAACGGAGAATGATCGGTGTACAAATAAGACCTGCTGCTGGTAGAGAATCCTGCTGCGGTTACTTTACCAAGTATGGTAAAGTCAATACCGTTTGTGGATCTTTCTACTGTAAAGTCTTTGCTGTTTTGTTCCGTTTCTGTGGTCCAGCTTACATTAACTTTTCCGTTTACCAGTCTTACATCATAATCCCTGAGGGTTACCGGCAGGGTACCGGAGGTATTTACTGTAAACTGATCCTGTACACAATTGAAGGCATCCCGCACCTGATAAACCGTTGTGGCATTATTAGGAGGTGTTACTGTCACTGATCTGGTGGTTCCTGAAGTATTGACCCAGGTGTAGTTACCTGATTGTGGCCAGGAAGCTGTCAGATCCTGTGTGGATCCGTTTGTGATATTAAAGGTGTTGCTGGTGTTAACATCTTTCATGATGGTAAACTGGTCGAATATTGTTCCGTTCTGACGGAGCATTTTGGCATCCAGTCTGTTGTCTTCCACTTCAAAATAAAAGATACCGGCATCATTTACAGAATATGGCATTGGACCTGCAGCAAATCCTGCATTGGTACCACCACTAGCACCTGCGGAACCGGCAACTACATATACAGTACCATGATCGGCTGGTGTGGTATTATAAACATAAGGGCAGTTGGAACTATTATCGTACCTGGCATTAGAAGTGCTTACCGCATGTGTTGCTGAATTAAAAGAAGACCAGTTTCCTGTATAATTCTTTAACAGATAGCCGCGTTCGTAGGCATGGCTATGGCCGCATATAATCAAATCCACTCCTCTGTTCTCCAGGAAGTCAATAAAATTCTGACGGATATTAACCAGGTCTCCTTCCGTATCTGAATTATGACTTGATTTGGTATAAGGTGCATGGTGCCAATAAGCGATGATCCATTTTTTGGTATTGGCAGCCAGATCAGCATCCAGCCAGGTTTTCATGGCACTGCCACCTGCTGTTTCCATACTGGTGCCGTCTGATTCCGTACCATATGAATCCAGGGATAGGAAATGGATATTACCGATATCATAGGAATAATAATTCTGTTTATTGGATGCGACCCCTCCAGCCTCACCGGCACTGGGTACTGTAAAATTGGAATGATAAGGCATGCTTCGGGAAGCTTTGTTCCCTGAATTATTCCCATAGTCATGGTTACCTGGCGCCGGGTACAGTTTATGGTTCTTTAAAATATTTCCCTGATAGATATTAAAGAAATTAGAAGTGTATTCGGCATCTGTACCAGAGTTGTAGGCATTATCTCCCAAAAGAATCCAGGCATCCGGTGCATCAATACCGTTCGCCGTTAAATAACTCTGATAATTGGCAAGGTTATTATCCTGATAAGTGGCATTACCTCTTCCACAATCACCGAATGCAGTAATCCTGATTTTACGGGTGGTATTGGCCGGCGGATTGGTACGGAAGAAATTAGGTGCACCACTCTGAAATACCGTTCCGTCCGTTGCCCCGATTTCATAAAAATATTTTGTATCTGCGGTCAGACCGGATATGGTCACCACATGTTCTGTGGTCGGACAGGTTTCACTGGCGCTAGCCGTGGTATAGGTTCCGTTAGAAGGTCCGACCCTTACCCTTCCCAAACAAGCGGTACTTGTTCTCCAGCGGAAAGTAAGTGCTGTTTGGGTACCAGCCTGCAGATAAGGCCCTCTGGTCAGGGTAGGTGTACCTCCACCAACCACAGCCACCAGTTCCATATCAAATGATAAATCAGAACTGGTGATATCGCTCTGGTGCATTTCCACTGCGATGGTATTACTACCCTCTACAAAAGCGCAGGTTGAAAGACTGAATGATACCGGTGTGGTTTCTCCAGCTCCGGAAATTGCCGCTGAAGCCAACATTCCATGAGTCACTGTTCCACCGGGCATATTGTCCCTGATTACTTCCGATCCGTTTACATAAACCACCACTCCATCATCACGGATCATATTCAGTGTAATGGAATTCAGGGTATTCAGACCTGTGATTGTAATATTTTTCCTGAAATAAGTTGTCACGTACTTGTTATTTGCATCCGGGCCATAAGACACCGTTGTCGCAGGTGCATCTCCATATCCCAGTTCAGAAGGACCAGTAGCCCATGCCGCATCGTTAAAAGCAACAGTTTCCCAGCCTCCGGGTCTTGAATTATTATCCAGGTATTTCCAGCTAGCCCCATAGTTAATTAAGGCCACAGGAGCTGTATTACCCAGTAACTCCAGATCAAAAGTCAGGTCGGAGCTGGCTACATCACTCTGGTGCACTTCTACCGCAATCACATTGGTACCGGCAGAAAAGAAAGCGGAAGACAGGGTTACAGTTTGTGGAGTGGCTCCATCATCAGCTGCTGCCGTTGAAGCAAGTGTGCTGTGCAAACGGCCGGCAGGCATATTATTGGCATACCTTTCTGTTCCGTTCACATAAACAACGATACCATCATCTCTTCTTACATTCAATGTAAAATTTGTGAAAGCCGCCGGATTGGCGATCGTCACCGATTTACGGAAATAAGTGGTGATGTATTTGTTATTAGCATCCGGGCCATAAGACACAGTAGTCACCGGTGCATCACCGTAGCCTAACTCCGAAAGTCCTGAGGCCCAGGACGCATCGTTGAAACCACTGGTTTGCCAGTTGACAGGCCTTGTATTATTGTCCAGGTATTTCCAGGAAGTTCCATAGGCAATAATACTTGTTTGGGCAGAAATGCTTTGGATCAGCGTAAGGATGAAAAATGAACACAGGGATACATTTTTCAGGAAGGTGGATTTTTTCATCGAAATTGGATATTGGTTATTTTGGGTAAAAATGGGGAGAAAACTGATTGTGGTCAATAGGTTTATCCCTCAATTTTTTTTAGTGTTTTTCACTTAGTCCATAAGTAGAAATACTATAAGCATCCTAACTTCGTAGAAATGAAGCAAATAATTCAGTTTTTTAACAGCTTGCAGAAGACCTTATTCATCAATAGGACCGGAATTACAGGCATCCTGATTGCATTTTTTATCCTTTCAGTATCATATTCCATACGGCCAAAAAATGATTTCAGCTTTCAGCAGCAAACAGACCGGTTATTCTCCCAGCAACTGCAACACGTAAAATCCACTCTGGAAGCCCTGCGGAATGCCGCGCTTGAAAAAAGTGATCAGGCTACCATTCAAAGGAAATTTACTGAGGCAAGAGCTTCATTTAAGAGAATGGCCGTACTCACCAATTATTTCAATCCTTATCAGATCAAATCATTGAACGGTCCTGCCATTGCAAGGATCGAATCGGAGGTAGCCGACCGGATTATCCCACCGCAGGGTTTTCAGGCAATTGAACAGATACTCTATGCGGACTGGTCAGGCGATAGTAGCCAGATTCAGGTGGCTGCACTGGTTAATGCCATGCTTCCTGTACTACAGACCCTGGAAAAAGAACCGGATCGCTATTTTAAATTCAGTAAAGAACTGGTTTATGATGCCATCCGTTCTGAACTCATTGGAATCACCACATTGGGTATTACCGGATTTGACTCTCCGGTGGCAAATCAATCATTACCTGAAGCCGCTGCCTCATTAGATGGGATTATTCAGTTGCTGCACTTATTTAAAGATGCACAACCGGAAACAGATAAGCCCTTGTTTGATTTTTTACTGGCAGAAGTGGAAAAAACCAAAAACTATATTGGCAACCAAAAGAATTTTAATGGCTTCAACCGGCTACAGTTTATCACTCAATACATCAATCCTCTTTACAAACAATTGGTTGAAACCCGGATCAAAACAGGAATCGGCACAGCAACTGGCCGGAGCGCTATCAATTTTAATGCTGTTTCCATTTTTTCAACTGATCTGCTGAGCGTAAATTTTTATTCACCTCCTCAGGAATACTGGGTAAGTCCGGAAAGAATTTATCTTGGTAAACTGCTTTTCTCAGATCCCATCCTATCTGGTACCGGCACCCGCAGTTGTGCATCCTGTCATAAACCGGAACTCGCTTTTACAGACGGACTCGATAAACCCTATTCCATTGATCAGTCTCACCAGCTGCGCAGAAACACCCCCACAGTAATCAATGCCGGTTTTCAAACCAAACAGTTTTATGACAGCCGGGCCGATATTCTCGAAAATCAATTGAGTGAAGTAGTTCACAATGTGGAAGAGATGGAAGGGTCGATGCAGGAAACAGTTAAGCGGATTACCCATCACCCCCTTTACGATTCCTTATTCAAAAAAGCCTACCCGACAGAAAGAACAATCAGTCCTTTCATAATTGCCAACAGTATCTCCTGTTATATCCGATCCCTTGTATCCCTGAATGCGCCTTTTGATCAGTATATGCGGGGGAATACAAAAAGTCTCAGCGCATCCCAGCAAAGAGGTTTCAATCTGTTTGCCGGAAAAGCCAAATGTGCCACCTGCCATTTTATTCCGCTCTTTAATGGTGTTGTTCCACCCGCCTGGGCCGAAACCGAATCAGAAGTGCTGGGTGTACCGGCTACCCGTGACCGGAAAAACCCAAAACTGGATGATGATCCCGGTAAATATTTATTTACGCGTTCCGAAGCACACCGGTATGCATTCAAAACCCCAACCCTAAGAAATGTAGCTTTGACTGCTCCTTATATGCACAATGGTGTATTCAATTCTTTGGAAGAAGTAATGGAATTCTATAATAAAGGAGGTGGAAAGGGCTTGCATATTGCACCGGAGTACCAAACCCTCCCATTTGATAATCTGCAATTAAACCGGAAAGAAATCAAAGATATCATTGCCTTTATGCGGGCACTGACCGATACCAGCTTTACCAGATAAGCGGGCACCATCCATTGCTTCAAAGCCGGATCATTATAATATTATATCTTTAGCCCCCAACATTGACAATTATGACCCCCAATAAACCATTGATCGGTATTAGCTGCGGCGATCTGAACGGAATCGGCATCGAACTGATTATTAAAACCTTTTCTGATAACCGGATCCTGGAACATTGCACCCCGGTTAT
>DAORJS010000094.1:0-8964 GCA_035439185.1 Chitinophagaceae bacterium | reverse complement strand
TGTTTTTTAACCTAAAATGTATAGCCATGAATTTATTCCAAAAAAGAAATGTGTTGTTGTCGGCCTCAGCACTGGCCGTGGCCGCCCTGCTGGCGGGTACTACCCTTCGAAATGAGCATACCGGAAAGCGGGATATTAAATGCTGCGACAATCCGGATATGAATCATGTTTGTGTGATGAAGACTTTTCTGGGACTGGACACTACTCAGGAAAGTAAACTGATCAGTACTTTCAAAACACCGGAGAAAGTGGAAGAGTCGGTGAAAAAAGGGCTGATCTGGATGGATCAGGCACAAGCGCCAGATGGTGGTTGGGGAGCAGGAAGTCATTATAATCAGAATGTTCGTGACCCGCATGCTGTACCCAGTGATCCTGCTACCACATCTCTGGTGGCGATGTCGCTGCTTCGGACAGATAATACTCCGGATAAAGGAACCTATACCGCTAATCTCACAAAAGCCACTGAGTTTTTATTGAAGGCAGTGGAACAATGTCCGGATAACCAGCCCTATCTCACTTTGCTGGAGAACACACAACCACAGATTAAACTGGGAAGGAATATTGATGTGATTCTCACCGCCCAGTATTTTACCAATCTGCTTCGCTATGAATTCAGTGATACAAAACTGCGGGCCCGTGTTGAAAAAGCATTGGATAAATGTATTGCCCGGATTGAAAAAGGGCAGGATAAAGATGGTAGCTGGCGGGATGGTGGCTGGGCACCGGTATTACAATCAGCCCTGGCCAATAATGCGCTAGAAAGTGCCGATGAAGTAGGTCGTACTGTCAATAAAGACGTGATGAAAAAAAGCCGGGATTATCAGAATGGCAATTTCGATACCAAGACCAATGCAGCAGTAACCGATAAAGCGGCAGGGGTGATGCTCTATGGATTATCCAGCACCACCCGTGCCAGTGCCAAGGAATCCAAAAGAGCAAAAGCCCTGGTGGAAAAAGCTAAAAAAGAAGGAAAGATCAAGGATGATAAAGTAACAGAAGATAACCTGCGGGAAGCAGGGGTGGATGTGGTGGAAGCCAAACAACTGGTTACTGCCTACTCCATCAACCAGGCATCTCAGTCGCAGTCGGTAAGAGAAGATGTGATGCGTGGTTTTGGGAATAACGGGGGTGAGGAATACATGAGTTTCCTGATGACGGGAGAAAGTGTGATGATGCAGGGTGGGGAAAACTGGAAAACCTGGTATGATATGATGAGTGGCAAGCTGCTGAATATCCAGAATACGGATGGCAGCTGGAATGGTCACCATTGTATCACCAGCCCGGTTTTTTGCACCGCCACCTGTTTGTTAATACTTTCTATCCATAAGGATATGCAATTCTCTATGAAACAGCATCAATAATATGATCATTTAACAGCCGGTTAGTGATTTCGGGGCTGGTGTCTACCAGCCCCTTGTTTTTTTAAATCTGCTGACACCCAAAAAACGCTTATGAAATTCATATTTACCCTGTTCTCATTTTCTTTTTTCGGAACCCTGCAGGCACAGTTTGAGGCCATTGTTTCCCGGATCAGGGATTCGGGGGAAAAGAACATTCCTGTTAAACCGGTTTTATGCGGGTTCGCATATAATAGGGGGACACTGATTGAGATGGCTCCTTCCTTTCCTGATATCCCATCTGTGAGAAGATCTTTAGACGGGCTCCATCTTTCTGTAAAAGAGCCGATCTATCCAAGGCCATTGGATACCAGTTCGCAAAATCCGGTACTGGTTAACCCATTAAAGCCCTGCCGTATAGTGATCAGATGTGCAGCTACAATAGCCCCAACCGAACCATTGCTGGTTGTGGATGGTGTCCCCTATGATTCCTTTGCCAGTTTAAAGCAGATTGACAGCGGCGATATAGCAAGTGTTGACATTCTCAAAGATGCAGCTGCCATTGCCATTTTCGGATACAGAGCTGCTAGTGGAGTTATCCTTATCACCACCAAATCAGCTTCAAAGCGAAGTGTAAAAATCCTCGATGAAGAAGACCGGCAACCCATTCCAAGGGCAACCGTTCGGTTTATTTCATTGGATAAAAAAGATACCCTTCAAATATCGGCAGATGATAGCGGTTTCATTTCAGTTAGTAAACTGTACCGGAATAAACGGTATGATGTGGCCATTTCATCGGCAGGATATCAATCGCAATTCAAGAGAATTAAATGGCAGGATATCGCCAGTAATGGTGAGGAATGGAGACTATCCAGGAATTTTGTTTTATCTCCGGGTGTAGTTATTTCCAGTACTCAGTGTTGGAAAAAAAGAATCGTCAGTTGCGTTTTGGGATACACCCGTAGTGTAAAATATCGGCTTTTATCTGCATCAGAAAAAAGTGAAAATGAAACAAAGGCCTTCCCCAATCCGGCCAGGCCCGGACAAACAATCACCATTGAACAGCATGTAGCAACAACCGAAAAAATATCCCTTCAAATTTTCAATACCGCAGGAACAGCCATGGGCGTCTGGAATATGCCCGCAAACAAGGGAGTTAACCAGTTCCGCTTTACCACTGGCCAGCACTGGGCTTCCGGCGCTTATTTTTTCAGAATCCTTTATGCAAACGGCCGGGTGGCTGCATCCGGACAAATAATCATTCAATAAATCCCATGGCAAAGAAAATTCAACTGAATATCCCGGAACCCTGTCATGAAGACTGGGACGGCATGACCCCGGTGGAAAAAGGCAAGTTTTGTGGTTCCTGTCAAAAGCAGGTGATTGATTTCAGCAATATGAGTGACCGGGAACTGGCGCAGTTTTTTAAAAAGCCCTCTACGGGTTCTGTCTGCGGCCGTTTTATGACCGACCAGTTAGAAAGGGAATTGGATATTCCAAAAAAGCGTATCCCCTGGCTCCGTTACTTTTTTACCATGGCGATTCCGGCATTTTTCCTTTCCCTGAAATCTGCAGCCAGCAAAACACAGGGGCAAATCCGGGTAAATAAATCAGGTACGGATACCACTGGTAAGCGAATCTATGGCGATTTAAAAATGATGGGTATGGTCAGCCGTCCACCTTCCATACGCGCTTTTACAAAGGATACGATACCCACCCAAAAACAGGATCCGGTATGCGATCAGATCATGGGGAAACCTGCAATCAGAACCATTAAAGGAGAAATTTTTCAGCAGGATCCCGCAGAGAATATTGTTGTAAAGGGAAGAGTGGTGAATGAAAAAGGGGAAGCATTGGAAGGAGTGCTGGTGCAGCTGAAAAGTAAGAAGATAACCGCAGCCACCAATAAAACCGGGCATTTTGAAATCAAGGCCAATATTGGGGAAACCCTTGATTTTATTACGATTGGTTATTCGCTGCAGAGCAGAATAATCAGTAATAAACAAGCATTGGAAATAGTGATGAACCAGGAACTCGTTGTTACAGCCGGGATGGTTGTCGTTCGCCGGGATAAGGAACCTGTTATTCGTTTACAGGTGCAGGATGAGCAAAAGAATCCTGTTCCATTTGCCAGCATAGAGATGGATGGAAAGCTTATCCTTGCCGCTGATCAGAATGGTGTGGCAGAAATAAAAGGTAAAAAAGTGAAGACAGCCCATGAGATCAATATTACAGCAGCCGGTTACCTGCCATTGACGCTAGAGCAAAAGAATTGTAATAAATCAGGAGTGACCCAGGTGGTTACATTAAAAGCCAAAGCGGATTTACCCGAGGTTGTGCTCAAAACTACTTATGGTATGTACAGAAAAGGGCTTGTGTCAGGGAGCGTGAGTGTCCGATACACCAGAAATACGGAAATCAATAAAGATGTAAAGCCACCTGCACTGACTATCTATCCAAACCCTGTCATTCGCGGTGAACAACTAAATCTGCAATGGAATGTAAGTAAAGAAGGATATTATCGTTGTCAGGTTATCAATCTGGCCGGACAGGTAGTACAGGATAAATCAATTTGGATGGACCCCGATGCCCGGACGATCAGTCTGCCCCTGCCTTCATTACCTGCGGCCCAATACTGGTTATTGATCACAGGACAGGATGAAAGCAAAAAGCTTACCGGGAAATTTATCGTACAATAAAACTATTTGAACCCCGGGTGGAACTGCTCCAGTGTTTTGCGCAGAAATTCCCGGTCGAGATGTGTATAGATTTCAGTGGTGGTGATACTGGCATGTCCCAGCATTTCTTGAACTGCACGGAGATCGGCGCCGCCTTCCACAAGGTGACTGGCAAAAGAATGCCTGAAAGTATGCGGGGAAATGGTTTTATGAATACCTGCTTTCATGGCAAGATCACGGATAATATAAAAAACCATTACCCTTGATAATTTACCTCCCCGGTTATTCAGGTATAAAATATCCTCGCAACCCTTTTGTGGTTTCAATTGTACCCGGATACTGTTTTTGTAAATATTGATGTATTTGATGGCGCTGCTGCCAATGGGTACCAGTCTTTCTTTATCTCCCTTCCCCGTTACCCGGATAAAACCAACATCAAGGTATAGATGTGAAATTTTTAATCCGACCAGTTCACTCACCCGGAGGCCACAGCTGTATAAGGTTTCCAGCATGGCTTTATTTCTTCCACCTTCGGCTTTGCTGAGATCAATAGCGGCAATCATCTTTTCAATCTCATCAAAACGCAAAGTGTCTGGTAATTTGCGGCGCAGTTTAGGTGCTTCGAGCAGGGTAGTGGGATCGGTTTTCGAAATATCTTCCAGCTGGCAGTATTTATAAAATGCCCGGATACCGGAAATGATCCTGGCCTGTGAACTGCCGGTCATGCTTAAATCCCCGATCCATTTCAGGAACTGTTGCAGGTGTTTGAGTTTAATCCCGCCTGGGTTTTCAGTAATCCTTTTATCAATCAGGAATTGCGTGAAATGTTCGATATCCCGCAGGTAGGCCTCCACGGAATGGGGGGAAAGTGATTTCTCCAGCTGCAGGTAGGCTTTGAATCCTTTTTTATAGGGTTCCCACATTCGTCTGACGATACGTCTGACGTTTTACGTCTGACGCTTAAAGTTTTAAAAGTAACGCCTATTCCAACGTAATCTTCTTCTCCAGTTCTTTCCACTCATTCTCTATTTTAACCTTTACCCAGATTCTTTCGGGAGATACATTGACGGAATCGATGTATTCATGAATGGCATCGTAATCAATATCCAGGGCTTTCCCAAATGTCATCATGGCTTTTTTACCGGATTTGGTCTCTTCCACATAAATATTTCCACGGTCGGTATAAGCCACCATATGTGCATCTACTGCAAATTTTTTATCGAAGCTGTTGATGGCACTGGTTCTTTTGTTTATCGTCCCGGTTTTATTAAACGGAAGTTTGATGGAGTATCCACGGCCCGTGAGGCAATCATTGAAAAGAATGTAGGCAGCAGAAGTGTCATCCACAATCACCCGGATATAATCCTTATTGAAATTCACATTGGGAAAGCCAAATCCTGTATTCAGTACCCCGCTCATTGATTTATGACTGCGGATAATATTCTCGGGTTTGCAGTTTTTGGTACTGATATAAATATAAGGGGTCAGTTTATGTTCAGCTGTATACCGTATCGTATCGGTCAGGCAGGCGGTATCGCAAAAACTCGCAGGTGCTTCAGAGGAGGAGGATTTGCAGCCGGCAATGGCCAGAACAGAAAGAGATACGGCAAGGATGAAAATACGAACAGGCATAAGTATGAATTTATTGTTTGACAAATGTAGTCATTGCAGCGTAACGTACAATAAACAACAGGCCCCGGCATTTTTTCATTTCTTCATTTCCCTTATCTTCGGCGCATGGCACAAAAAGAACCCGTTAATCTCAGATCCTATAAGAAGAAAATGTTACTGGACAGGAACAGTTTCAGAAGATTTCTGTCCCGCATCGAAAAGAACCCTATCCGTGGCCTGGAACCGGTAACCCCGGCTCTGGAGAAAAGAGTGTGGGAGGATATTGATTGCCTGAATTGCGCGAATTGCTGCAAGACAATGACCCCGACTTTTACGCCAACGGATATGAAGCGGATTGCTGCTCACCTGGACATGACCGAAGAAGATTTTAAAAAGAAATGGCTGTACAAGGAGCGCAACAGTGGCGACTGGATGAATAAAAAACAGCCCTGCCAGTTTCTGGATACCAAAACGAATATGTGCAGTATTTATGAAGTAAGGCCGGTGGACTGTGCAGGGTTTCCGCACCTGCAGAAAAAGCTGAAGGATTTTGTACATATCCATAAACAGAATGTGGAATACTGTCCTGCCACCCATAAAATGGTGGAAAAAATGAAACAGTGGGAGAGTGGTGAACTCATCATCACTGCTGTGGAAAAAGATAAAGCATTGGCCCGTTCCAAAAGAAAGGAAGATATGTCCATGAACTCCGGACCGGTTACCTATTAAAGGGGATTATAGAAAAACATCTTCAATCAGGAAAAATTCCGGTTCTTGTTCCGGATCGGGGTAAATGGTAATGGCCAATATATCATACCGGATCCAGGGGTGTCCGGGATGCCGGAAAAGATATTCGTCAGCCGCTTTTTGTAAGGACTTGAATTTTTTTCGGGTTACACTGTCTTCCGGATGCCCGAATTTTGAGTCCTTCCGGGTCTTGACCTCTATAAAGTGCAGGAATTTCCCCCGGGTGGCAATGATATCTATTTCGTGTTTGCCGTAACGCCAGTTTTTCTGCAGAATGTCATAGCCCTTTTCGGTCAGCCATTCCTGAGCCATTTCTTCTCCTTCTTTTCCCAGTTCATTATGATCTGCCATGTATTATCTTTACTTCAATATAAATAAAATTGAATATGCCGGGTATTTACGTACTGAAAGGGGTGGTGAAACATTATGACTGGGGGGGTAAATCTTTTATTCCTGCCTTATTACAGCTACCTAATACTCCCGGAAAACCATTTGCGGAATACTGGCTGGGGGTTCATCCATTAGGAACGGCTACAGCTGATACAGGGGGGAGTACCGGCACGGATTTATCAATCCTGACCCCTGATCTGCCCTTCCTGCTGAAAGTACTGGATGTAAAAGAAATGCTGTCCATCCAGGTGCATCCTGATAAAAAAACGGCAGAAGAACAATATGCTGCTGAAGAGGCTGCAGGTATCCCGGCCGATGCCCCGAACCGGAACTATAAAGACCCCAATCATAAACCTGAATTATCGGTTGCATTGTCTGATTTCTGGCTATTGCACGGATTTAAGTCCGTAGAAGATATCATCGATACCTTACAACAAGTGAACGGTCTTGGCGAATTGCTTCCCGTCTTTCATGAAAAAGGACATACCGGTTTATACCGGTATATCATGGAAATGCCACAAGCAGCAGTGAACAGGATCCTGGAGCCGGTTTTAGCCGGTTTAACCGGACTCTATGCTGAAAAAATGCCTGAAAAATCTGATGCAGATTACTGGGTGATCAGGGCTACCCGTTCTCATGAAGCGGGAATGGATATTGACCGGGGTATTTTTTCCATTTACCTGATGAATATTGTGCATTTGAAAAAAGGGGAAGGTATTTTTCAGGAGCCGGGTGTTCTGCATGCCTATCTCGAAGGACAGATCGTGGAGATTATGTCTAACTCGGATAATGTTTTACGTGGCGGATTGACTTCAAAACACATTGATATCAAAGAACTGTTACGGAATGTACGTTGTGAGGGCATCAATCCTGAAATCCTGACCGGAAACCCGGAGAATGAACATGAACAGGTTTATCATACCCCTTACCCTGATTTTACATTACGAAAGATCGAAATGGAAGCCGGGGACACTTATTCTTTTTTACCGGAAAGGGCTGAACTGATCCTGCTGACCAGTGGAAAAACAGAATTGGATGATGACCGGATCGCCCTGCCACTCAAAGCGGGAAGTCCGGCTGCACTGGTATTCCCCGGGGAGACCGTTTATCTGGCTGCCGCCTCAAAATCAACGATTTTCAGGGCTTCAGGGACTGTTAACAACCGTTGATAACTTGACCGGGACTTTAGGTCAATTCATTTATTTTTGCCTTTTAATACAAGTTACTATGAAGGTTAATGGAAGGATATTGTTTTTCACACTCCTGCTGGTGATTGCGGCAACAGCCTGTAAGTTTTTCCTGGGCCCGGATATCAGTTGGTCGGGATTTTCACCCGTGATTGCTATTGCACTGCTGGCCGGGTTTATTATTCCTAAAAAAGATTTTTCATTCATCCTTCCGCTTGTGGCATTGTTCCTCAGTGATGCTGCTATTCAATTGCTCTATCAAACCGGAAATTTCGAATATGCCGGTTTTTATGATGGACAGTGGAAAAACTATTTGCTGATTCTTTCTGCAACCCTGATTGGCTGGATGGTAAAAGGAGCAAGGTACAGCGGATTAGTTGCCGGCGGATTACTGGCACCCACTGTTTACTTTCTGGTTTCAAATTTTATGGTTTGGCAGGCCACCACAGAAGCTGTTTATTCCAGAAGCTTTAGCGGGTTAATGACCTGTTATGAGGCCGGTCTGCCTTTCTACAAAAATTCACTGGCAGCGATGCTGGTATTCTTACCGGTTATTTTATTTGGCTATAATTACATTGTAAGGAACCGGGCTGAATTAAAACTGGCCTGATCCTGATCCGGAAAAATAGTGATCCGCCATCGGCGGATTTTTTTTTGATGAAAAGCAGGGATCTGTTGAACATTTGATTTAGAAAAGCGCACCTTCCTGTTCATAGCCTTCATCCTTCAGTAGTTCATGTGCAGGACCATCTGCAGCAGCGGTAGCCAGTTCATCGCAACGGTTATTGAAAGGATTGTCGGCATGGCCTTTCACCCATTTGAATTTGATCTGATGCAACTGCGCGAGTTGCCAGAATTTTTTCCAGAGATCCGGATTTTTTTTTCCTCCCTTGAAATTTGTTTTAATCCAGTTTTTCAACCAACCTTCTTCCCAGGCTTTAACTACGTATTGACTATCTGAAAAAATGGTAACCTGCATCCCCGTCTTTTTAAGGGCTTTTAATCCTGCAATCA
>DAORJS010000093.1:0-9018 GCA_035439185.1 Chitinophagaceae bacterium | reverse complement strand
TACGGATGTAGTGCAACTGGTGTTTTACAGCATCAAGGTGTTTTTCATGTGTTAAGCTGTAATGAACAAAGAACTGATTATTAATGCAGCCCCGCAGGGTGTTGAGATAGCCCTGCTGGAAGACAAGAAGCTGGTAGAACTGCATAGCGAAAAAAGCGATGCCCGTTTTGCCGTGGGAGACCTGTACCTGGGAAAAGTGAAAAAGCTGATCCCCGGGCTGAATGCTGCCTTTGTGGATGTGGGTTTTGAGAAAGACGCTTTTCTCCATTATACTGATCTGAGTCCTTATGCCAGATCCCTGCTCAAGTTCACGACCATGTGTATCAACGACAAGAGTGAACAGGGACTTGATTTTTCCAAATTCACTGTGGAACCGGAGATCATCAAAACCGGTAAGATCAATGAGGTACTGAACGGGAAACCGAATATCCTGGTGCAGATCCTCAAAGAACCGATTGCGGCCAAGGGTCCCCGCCTGAGCTGTGAGATTTCGCTGCCCGGTCGTTTTGTGGTATTGACTCCCTTTAATGATATTGTAGCGGTATCCCGCAAGATTCATTCTTCCGAAGAAAGAAAGCGGCTCCAGAAGATTGTGGAGTCTATCAAGAGCAAGAATTTCGGGGTGATTGTACGGACAGCTGCAGAAGGAAAGAATACAGCTGAACTCCATGAGGATTTAACGGCCCTGATGCAGATGTGGAAGACCATCATGCATAACCTGAAAGGGGCTGCCCCTCCTACGCGGGTGTTGAGTGAGCAAACCAAGGCCACCAGTATTCTGCGCGACCTCCTCAATGAGGACTTCAATAAAATTGTGGTCAACGACCGGAATATATTTGCAGACACCAAGAGTTATATCCAGCGGATTGCTCCTGAAAAAGCGGATATCGTTTCTTTTTATCAGAATGGTTCTCCCATTTTTGATTCTTTTGGCATTACCAAGCAGGTCAAATCCTCTTTTGGTAAAACGGTGAACCTGGACAGTGGCGCTTATGTGATCATTGAACATACTGAGGCCCTGCATGTGATTGATGTAAACAGTGGTTATAAAAGTGTGAGCAATAACCAGGAGCAGAATGCCCTGGAGACCAACCTGGAAGCTGCGGATGAAATTGCGAGGCAGTTAAGACTGCGTGACCTGGGTGGTATTATTGTGGTGGACTTTATAGACATGAAACTCCCTGAGAACAAGCGCAAGCTGATGGAGAAGATGGAGGAGTTCATGAAACCGGACCGTGCCAAACATGCGGTACTGCCTATTTCCAAATTCGGTATCATGCAGATCACCCGGCAAAGAATGAAGCCGGAGGTCAATATCAATACACAGGAACTTTGTCCAAGTTGTAACGGAACAGGCAAGATTTCTTCAACCCTTTTACTGGAGGATGAAATTGAAAAGAATGTAGGTTATCTGGTTACCCATAAACACAGCGGTTTGAAATTAGTGGTGCACCCCATTTTATATGCCTATCTCACCAAGGGCTGGTTCTGGAGCAATAAGATTTCCAGGTGGAAGAAAAAATTCGGGCAGAAAATCAAGGTGGAAGCCAGCAGTAATTACCACCTGACCGAATACCGTTTCTTCGACCAGCATGAGGAAGAGATCAAGCTCTGAGCAGGCAGCATTCTTTCCATCTCTCCGGTCTTTTTATGGTGATGAAAAAATTAAGCTTATTTATTGGGGCCATCATGGCTATGTATTCATTGATTGCCCAGCCTGCAGGTCTTGCCAGCCGGATCGGTCCTTTGCCGGCCATATCCCCTTCTTCAGGTTTCTTTGTGGATTATACGGACGGGCGCCCGATCATGGCCAATTCGGATAATGAAGCCGAGGGCAGTTTTTTCTGGAATGAGGACTGGTGCAGTGGTAAAGTGCTGCTCAATAAAAACAGAATCGTGAGCGGACTGAATCTGAAATTCAATATTTACAATCAGGAATTATATTTCAACCGCAACAATACAGCAATGGCTTTTGCCGACAGTGTAAAGGAATTTGAAATCACTTGTCAGTCCGATGGCCAAAGCCGTTATGCTTATTTCCGCAACGGTTATCCTCCGGTTGACCGGTTCAATACA
This sequence comes from Chitinophagaceae bacterium, assembly GCA_035439185.1. Lineage (GTDB taxonomy): Bacteria > Bacteroidota > Bacteroidia > Chitinophagales > Chitinophagaceae > JJ008. The sequence continues at coordinate 6,942 of DAORJS010000093.1, read as the reverse complement.
AGCAGCTATTACCAGGTGCTGGCTGATAGCAGTTTCCAATTACTCCGTTCTTACCGCAAGGAGCTGGTAGAAGTGGAAGAGATCAATCGTCCCAAAAAGAAAGTCCTCCGTGATTATTCCGAATACTATGTCTATACCCCTGCTGGAAAAATAGTGAGGATCAAGGCTGAAGCGAAGAAGATTGCCGAGGCTTTACCGGAATATGCGACACTGATCAATCAGGTAGTTGAAAAGAATAAGCTGAAGTTGAAGCAGGAGGAGGATTTAGTGAGGTTATTTTTGTTAATCTGTGGGAAGGATATGTATTAAACAAACACTATCCTACCCATAAGGTGCCGAATTTAGCAATTTCACCAGTTTACCGAACTCTTCCTTAAACCCTCTTGCTGCATTTTCCATTTCTTCTTCATATATTTTTTCCAACTCCTTATAATTTTTATGTTGAACTAATTTCGCAGCAATCAAACCAATACAAGCTCTCATTGGATAAAGTCTGTTATGAATTGACATATCTCTTGGCGTCTCATTCAACAATTCACTAACTTTTTCAATTGAACTATTTGTTTCAAAATAAGGCAGAATATACTCTTCAAATCTTGAAGGAATGACCTCTTTTAAAATTTCGATGTCCTGTTCATTTTTTACTACATAAGAAATTTGCTCACCAGATCCAATGTTATCTCCATTATTAAAATATTTCAAAATTTGTCCAAGACTATTTCCTAATGTTACTGTCCCATCACTAAATTCATTTTTCTTAATAGTAACTTGATGATAAACATCTTCAATTAAATGCAATTTTATTCTGAAAACCGGCTCAATTAATATTTCATCAGGATATACATAAAAGATCAGATCAAATATTTGAATCCCCGCAGGAATACTTCTTTCCCATATTCTTTTTGTCTTATTAAATAAAAAATTATGCCTCTTTAGCTTCTCTGTAACTGCGATTCTAATTTCATTTTTTACAAAGGCCCCATCCATATTCAAATTTCTTATTAATAAATCAAAATAGATTACCGACATCTCCCTTCCCCAACGAGTCCCTGCATTAATACTTGTATCAAATAATAGAAGTTGGGGTAGCAGAAGACTCATTTGATAAGGAAACATTGCTAACTCAAACTCCAAAAGGCGATCTTTGGGAAAGCATTACAAAGAATTCTAAAATTACATGAAATATCTATTTTTTTTGGTATTAGCAATTTTTTTGTCCGCATGTAAAATTGAAAAGAAACCATTAGTCTTTATTGTTCCTGGCAAGCTTTTTTTTGAACAACAGACAGTTGCCGGTGTTTCAAAACTGCATAAAGTATATTTTGATCAATATTTAGGCTATTATTTTCATTTGAAAGATTCAATATTTGATAAAATATGTCTTGTGACAAATAGTCAATCCGTTGTTTCTTCTGATGTTATATCAACTCAAAAGCAAATTCAAATCAAAAAGGAAACTATCAAAAAATTAAAAATTCAGTATCTTTTGGATACACTAAAATCAAAAGAGTTCTTTTTTGATCAATTGAAAAAAGTATTCAATAAATACAAGTTTTCACAAACAGATAGTACTCTTGCTATTTTTGACAAATGCGGAGAACGCTTCGTTTTAATTGAGTATAACAAAATCTATATTCCTAATTGCATAATAGAAATAAATCCCATCAAAGAGTCCTGTATTGAGTAATTGAGTACTGAGGATTGACACTCTGGGCATAGCATTTAAAAAAAGCCTGAAAAAACAACAGGACCGATTGATAAGCAGGCTTATTAGCGGGCGACCCGTTATAACAGACTGCTAGTATTGAAGACGGAAATATCCAAACCTCTACTCCAAAAGATACCGGGTCTCTATTAACCTGAATCGGCTAACGTGTAATTGGCAATAAACATATTTAGAAAGCTGGCATCAGTATCAGCGGCCCGGCATGACGGATGGTAATAATTGAATGGCCCGGTATGACATGCTAACGATATCCTCTACTACCGAGTCCCTGCACTAGTGTTTGTGGCTAAAAATAAAAGATGTGGAAGCAGGAGACAGGTCGGGGAAGAGAAGAAAGCTCCCTTTTTGTACTCCTTAATACCCCTTTAGGGGATAGGGGCAAAAAAAAGGCCGCCCTCTCAGGCAGCCCTTTCTTTTGAATTGAGATCGTTCTTAATATCCAGGATTCTGCACAATCACCCCTGAAGAAGCATCCACTTCACGCTGAGGGATCGGGAAAACCAGTTTATTATCATTCCAGGCAAATGAGCCGGTGGAAGTTTTCAGCCTTTTGATATCGTGGATCCGGAGACCTTCAAAAGCCAGTTCTCTTACTCTTTCGTTCAGGATATCAGCCAGTACAGGCACTGCAATGCTGGATGCATTCGAACGGCTGCGGATCAGGTCCAGGTCATTGGCAGGTGTATCACCCACATTGGTGCCCAACCGAAGGTTGCACTCTGCACGGGTCAGGTACATTTCTGCAATACGGATCACGGGCAGGTTCTGCTCAAATGCATTCCACTTGAAGCAATAGGTATTACCCGGACGTGCACCGGTGCCTATATAGTACCAATCTCTTGCCCTGAAATCAAATGCCTCATAAAAAGAACTGATAAAACCAGTATTCATCCTTACATCCGCACGACCAATACCTGGCTTGCTGGCAAAGAAAGTAGCCATACCATCATTGGCTTGTCCTGCATTGTTCTGCTCGTTCTGCTGGATTTCCCAGATTGACTCGGCTGTGTTTTTATTGGTGAAAGGAATCAAAGGAATCGGTGCCAGTTCATATACACCGGAAGCAATCACTTCATTGGCGGCATCACGGGCTGCTGCATAATTTCCCATTTGCAGGTACACACGGCTCAGGAAAGCGAGCGCTGTGTATTTGTCTGCACGGGTGCCATTATCATCAGGCAGTTTGGTAATGGCCGTATTGAGATCTGTCAGTACCCGGGCATATACCTGGGCTACAGTTGCACGGGCAATATTCTCTGAAGCAGCGGCCTCATCCGTTGCCGGAGTGGTTTTGATCACCACACCCAGCTGACTGTTTGAAGTAGCCGGGTCATAAGGCAGACCATATAATCTCACCAGTTCAAAATGAAGGATACCACGAATGAAAAGCGCTTCTCCTTCTAATTGGGTGCGGAGCGCTGCATCGGTTACCTTGCTCAGATTTGCCAATACAATATTGGCATTATTGATCGCCCGGTAAGCCGCAATCCAGGTACGGGATGCTTCAGCATTGTCCCTGGTCATGGTTTTTGAAGCGACCTGACGGAAACTCTGGAAAGTACCTCTCCAGCTGCAATAGTTTTCACTACCCTGAAGATCAGGTAACATTAAGAAATTGGTACCATACAATGCACCACCACCCATGAGGGCATAACAGCCTACCACGGCAGAGTTTACATCCTGGTCATTTTGAAGGGCCGTGGCCGCATCAATGCTTTGCTGCGGTTCTACTTCCAGCACCTTTTTACAGGAGGCGGTAGCAAGAAGGGCAGCCAGCGGTAATATTTTAAATATATTTTTCATTGTCTCTTTTTTTAAAGGTTTAGAATCCAAGGTTAATACCCACCGTGATGGTACGGGCCTGTGGTGGTGTATAGAAATCATGACCCAGGTTCAGGTTGCCGATATAAGTGGTATTTACCTCGGGATCATAGCCTTTGTATTTTGTGAATGTAAACAGGTTCTGTGCAGCTACATACAATCTTGCATTATCAATTTTGATTTTCTGCAACATCTTACGGGGGAAATTATAACCCAGGTTCACACTCTTAATCCTGAAATAAGAACCATCCTGCACCCAACGACTGCTCTTACCGGCACCGTTACCATCATAGAGACGGGGCTGTGGAATATCAGTAACATCACCTGGTTTTTTCCAGTAGTTCAGCTGATCAACAGTCTGGTTATCGAAATAGTCACCGTTTACACTCTGGAAGAAACCGGCAATATTATACAGGTCATTTCCGCTTACAAACTGACACTGGATATCCAGGTCAAATCCTTTATAGCTGAATTTGTTGTTCCATCCACCATAGAAATCAGGATTTGGATTGCCTACTACGGTATCCACTGCTGCACTGTAATCATTGGTCGTGCTGCCATCAGCCATCATGTAAAGGGCATCTCCATTGGCAGGATCCACACCCATGTACTTTCTTCCATAGAACTCACCAAAAGGAGAACCTACGGCCAGACGTCCGAGGGTACGGGCACCCGGAGGTACCGGTGATACCAGTCTGGTTACTTCATTTTTGTAAGTAGAAATATTGAATGAAGTGGTCCAGTTAAAGGAAGAAGAACGGATGATATTCGCATTCAATGTAAATTCCCAACCGGTATTCACCATATCACCGATATTCTTGGTGATATTAGTATAACCGTTTGTAGCAGGCAGAGGCACATTCAGGAGAATGTCCTTTGTATTCTTTTTGAAATAATCAATTTCACCGGAGATCCGGTTATTCCAGAATCCGAAATCAAGACCAATATCAAACTGATCTGTGTTTTCCCAGGTTAATCCGGGAACACCGATTTGTGAAGTCACTAAACCGGCAATATTTGCATAAGCTGCACTGGTGTACAGATTCAGGGAACTGAAGTTACCGATCTCGGCATTACCGGTACGGCCATAACTGGTTCTCAGTTTCAGGAAGCTGAGTACTCTGTTGCTATGCAGGAAACTTTCTTCAGAAATGATCCATCCGGCAGACAATGCAGGGAATAAACCATATCGGTTATCAGCACCAAAACGGGAAGAACCATCGGCCCTTACACTGGCACCGAACAGGTATTTGTTTTTGAACTTATAGTTCGCTCTGGCAAAATAAGAAAGGAACCTGAACTGTGTTTCGGTAGAAGAACCACTGGAGATGATCGCTGCATTCGCAATACGGGTAAAGCGGTCGCTGGGGAAAGCACGGCCTTCCACGCTGGCACCATTGGCAATACCACGCTGGTACTCGATACCCACGAGGGCATCGATATTATGATTACCGGCAGCCTTGTTATTCCACTGCAAAGTATTTGTATTGGTAAATACACTGCTGGTTACCTGATTATCGTAGCTGTATCCTTCCGGTGCTCCGTCGAGGGTACGACGGCCGAGGAACTGGTTCTCCTGGAGATTATTCCAGTCGATACCTGCCTGCGTACGGAAGCGCAGGTTGGGAAGAATATTCCACTCCGCATAGATACTGCTGATGGAACGATAAGTCTTGCTCAGGTTACGGTTATTATCTTCCACCTCAATGAGGTTATTATAATACAGCGTGGCCTGGTTATTCTTGCCATCTGCATCCAGTAAGGGATGCAAAGGAGGAAGGGCATTCAGCTGAATCGGATTACTGAAGGCATTATCACTGGGCACACGGTAGTTATTACTTTGTACCAGTGAAAGATTCGCTCCTACTTTAAAATTCTTGTTGATGGTATGATCCAGATTCACCCGACCGGTTGCACGGGTCAGTCTGTTTCCGAGGATAATACCATTCTGGTCATTAAAGCTTCCGCTGAAAAGGAATTTGGTACGGGCATCACCACCATTGAGTGATACATTGTACTGACGGATATATCCTTCCTGAAATGCCTGATCGGACCAGTTGGTATTATTGGTGGAATTCCAGTCAGTTGTTCCTGTTTCTGCTTCAAACTCATCAGCGGCTACATAACCCATATTATCAGCTGCTGCAGTAAAGAGTTCTTTATACTGTGTGGCATCCAGGAATTTTTGTTTTTTAGTCGGCTCACTCCATCCGGTGAAGAAACCAACATTCAGTTTGGTACGACCCTGTTTACCACTCTTGGTGGTAACCAGTAATACGCCATTAGAGGCACGGGCACCATAGATGGCAGAAGAAGAAGCATCTTTCAATACCTCGATACTTTCAATATCATCGGGGTTTAATGTTGCGAGCGGATTATCAGGTTCGGTAGCACTACCGAGTGACTGACTCACCACCGGAACTCCATCAATTACCACAAAGGGTTGCTGATTGGCTGAGATAGAAGAAATACCTCTTACGCGGATATTTAATCCCTGACCCAGCTTACCACTTCCTGTATTAATATATACCCCGGAAGCTCTTCCCTGCAAGGCCTGCTCAAAACTGGGCAGGGGCAGGTTCTGGAATTCTTTGGAGGTTACTTTGGCAACCGAAGACGTAATGTCTTTCTTGATCTTGGTACCATAACCCACTACTACTACTTCATCCAGATTCTGTGCTTCTGCCACTTTTAAAGAAAGCTGGTAACTGCTGCCAGATACTGCGATCTCCTGTGTAGCATAGCCCACGGCTGAAATAACCAGGGTTTTGGCATTGTCGGGAACGGTAAAAGAGAATGTACCATCCTGACCGGTAAAAGTTCCGGCCGTGGTTCCTTTTACCATAACGGATACCCCGGATATGGGTGCTCCATTATTGTCTGTCACTTTTCCTGTCAGCGTTTTGTTCTGGGCCCATATCAGCTGAGCCGTGAGCAACAAAAACGCCAACATCACATTAATTTTTTTTCTCATGTTGTGTTTTTTAAGAGGTCGCGAATGTATTTAACGATTTCTTAATGACAAAAAAAGCCATGCAAAATGATGCATGGCTTTTTAAAATAGATTCAGCGCAATTTGTCAGCTTCTGTCCCGGCTGTTCATATAGATCATTATATATTGTATCAATTGCACCACGGCGGCCAGGGCGGCGACTACATAAGTGGTTGCTGCCCACTTCAGTGCATCTTTGGCCTTCGGATATTCGGCAGCGTTAGTGATATTGGTCCGGTTTAACCAAGCCAGGGCCCTTTTGCTGGCATCAAACTCTACCGGCAGGGTAATCAGGGTAAACAACACCGTGATACTCATGACAATAATACCAATCAGAAGGATGGTGGGGTTATTGGAAATAGCGATGGCTACCATCCCGGCCAGCAGGATCCAGTTCACCAGC
>DAORJS010000092.1:0-9186 GCA_035439185.1 Chitinophagaceae bacterium | reverse complement strand
TGACTGTCGACTGCTGACTGCCTACTGTCGACTGCTGACTGCCTACTGTCGACTGCCTACTGCCTACTGCAAAGGAACATGCATCGCAATCACCGTTCCCCGTCCGGGTGCAGAGTCGAAATCCACGGTTCCGCGGAGGTATTCAATACGGGTAATGATATTTTTTAAACCGATCCCTTCGAAATTTTCTTTATCAGCCGGGTCAAAGCCCTTCCCATTGTCTTCCACCGTCCCACTGATCCCGTCCTTGTCACGGATCAGTGAAATATCAAGATTTGTGGCCTGGGCATGTTTCATGGCATTGTGAACACATTCCTGGATAACCCGGTACAATACCGTTTCAACATTCGTATCCATTTTTTCATCCAGTCCTTCTGTGTACACATGCACCTGCATGGTTTTATTACTCAGCTTATTCACAAATTCATGAATGGCATTACCCAGACTGTTTCTTAACAATGCATTCGGCATCATGATATGGGAGACTGTCCTGACTTCTTTGCAGCTTTCATCCACCAGGCTGATGGCTTTATCAAAACTTTCTTTTTGTTTGGGGTCGGTGAATGACAGTTCAGATTCAATGGCTGAGAGGTTCATTTTCGCGGCACTCATCATTTGTCCCACGCCATCATGCAGATCTTTGGCAATTCTTTGTCTCTCATTTTCTTCAGCTTCAAGAATGGCACGGGCTTTTAATTCCTGCTGTTTCAGGATTTCGGCCTGTAGCTGACTTTCCTGTTTAAGGCGGTAACGTTTATAATAGGAGAAAGCCAGCATCAGTCCTAAAACCACCAGCACACCAATGCCCGCCATCAGGTAATTCTGCATCCGGATCCGGTTCTGCTGTGATTGTATCTGTTGTTCTTTCCGGGCCGTTTCGTATTGGGAATTCAATCGCTGGATTTCTTTGGTTTTTTCCAGGTTGAATAAGCTGTCGCGCAGAGCTGTTCTTTTATTGAAATACTCAAATGCTTTCTGAAAATCTCCCTGTTTTTGGGAAACAGCAGAGAGTTCGTTGTAGTTGTTCGACTGTAATTCAGGGTACCTCATTTTCTCGGCCAGCCGGTTACTCAGGGTCAGATAGTCAATTGCTTTTTTATAGTCTCCTTTGCCATTCATGGCCACACCAAGATCAGAGTAGGCGAGGGCCATGGCAAAACTGTCCTTCAGTATTTCCCTGATTCTTAAACAACGCAAAAGATTTTTTTCTGCCAGATCATATTTTTTTTCTATCACATAAACGCCGGCGATATTGCTGAGGGAATAGGATACACTGAGGGAATCACCTGCTTTTTCGGCCAGGTGCATGGACATGGTGTAACGGTTCACCGCTTCCTTATAATCATATTTGTATTCGTAAACCACCCCCGATTCATTCAGAATCATGGCGATTCCTGCCGTATCATTGAGTGAACGGTAAATCGCATTGGCATTGCTGTAATTTTCGAGCGCCTTATCAAGATCACGGGTCTTCCGGTATAATTTGGCAAGATCATTATACACCGGCGCCAGTTTACTGCGGTTTTTCTTGTCTTTTTCCAGAATAGCAATGGCTTCCTGTAAATATTTGGCCGCCACATCATATTTGCCACTGAAGTAATTGGCCACTCCAATATGTCTTTTAAGCTGGGCCACACCGATAGAGTCTGTGTTTTTTCTTGCCAGCCTGAGTGCTTTATCTCCTTCAATAATGGTGGAATCAAAATTTTTCAGCTGATAACTTTCCACCAGTTTAATGGCTGCATCGATCTGCTGATCATAGGGCCGGTTGGAATTCATGATCTGTCGCAGACTATCCTGATCAGTCTGACTGTATCCGCTGCTGACAATGAGAAGAGTTAATATGGTGGCAATTAAAAAACGCATGGATTATAATCCCAGTACTTCCTTCATGGTATAAAACCCTTTCCGGGATTGAATGAATTCTGCAGCCAGTACAGCTCCACCGGCAAAACCCATGCGGTTATGGGCAGTATGTATGATTTCGATGGTATCAATGGCAGAAGCATAGCGTACATGGTGGGTACCGGGTGCCGGGTCAATTCTCTGGCTGATAATTTCGAGGTCTTCCGGATGGTCGCTGAGTTCATTCACCCATCGTTTTTTCCGGTGAATAGATTCGAGTACCTGTTCAGCCAGGGTAATGGCTGTTCCGCTGGGGGCATCTTTTTTATGGGTATGATGGATTTCTTCCAGCATCACTTCATATTCCTGATGTGGTGCCATCAGGGCAGCCAGTTTTTTATTCAATTCAAAAAACAGATTGACACCAATGCTGAAATTGCTGGAATACACAAATCCGCCTTTTCGTTCGGCACAAATGGCTTTCATGGCCTCTAACTGATCGGTCCAGCCTGTGGAACCGCAAACCAGGGGAGTGCCCCATTCCAACAGCTGTTGCACATTATTCAGGGCGCTGTGCGGACCGGTGAATTCAATCGCCGCGTCTATACCATGCAGGCTTTCTTTTTTGAATTCATCCAGATTATGCTGATCAATGATCAGGGCCACCTGGTGTCCCCGCTGGATGGCAATTTCTTCAATCGCTCTTCCCATTTTTCCGTAACCGATAAGCGCCAGTTTCATGAATCAATTTTAATATAGTGTTGTTAGGTTGAATGGCTTACAATCAAAGCAAATGTAATTATTATTGGCAGGGGCTGTTACCCGTACTGGCACGGATTTATTTTCCGATTTTGATGATCAGGCTGAGTCCGTTTGTACGGGCCAATTCGCTGTATCCGGGTTTGAATTGAAGGCTGAGATCGGGACTCACATCAAAGGTTTTGAGATGTGCATCCACAGCGGCATCAACCACATTGAGTCCCCAGAGCAGGATCATGAACAAGACCGAATAATCAATATCCCGCCTGAACTGATTCCGGTAAAATCTCAGGGATTCTTCACCGAGTGGTTGCAGATTGGGTTTGATTTTTGAAAAAAGGGCAGAATCTGTTTGAAATACCCGCATATTATATTTGACCTTGTAGGCAAAACGGGTGTCTTTGTAATTCTTCAGGTTATAAAAAAATATACCACCGCTGATCCCTAATGCACCATACACAATCGGCAGCTTCCAGTATTTTTTGTTGTAGATCTGACCAAGCCCGGGCAGTATGGCGGAACGGATGGCTGCTTTTTTGGGCTGATGCGCGGCAAAGGCAGAATCATAATGGTTCATCGGCTTTTTGGCAGGCGGAATCGAATCAATAGCCTTGCTTTTTTTGCCTTTCTCTTTTGCCTTCGGCATTTCTTTCACGATAACTTCATCCTGTGCCAGCAAACTGGTACAAGTACCCGAAAAGAGTACAAGGAATAATATGATCAGCAGGGGGCGGGGCATCATGTTGAAACGGTCATTAATCAAGTGATGCATTCATTTGCCGGAGTACTTTGTTGAGTTCTTCAGTTGAATAATAATCAATCGTGATCTGTCCGCTGCCATTCCGGCTATGACGGAGTTTAACCCGGGTACTGAAATGCGATGCTAATTTATCCTCTATTCGCTGAAAAGCAGGAGCCAGCCCGCTTTTTGCCGTTTTTTTAACGCCTCCGTTTTCTTTAAACAGATTCCGGACCAGGGCTTCTGTTTGTCTTACGGATAAACCTTTATCCCGGATTTCCTTGAAAATGTATAACTGGTGGTCAATGGTATCAACATTGATCAGTGCCCTGGCATGGCCCATACTCAGACTTCCATTCCGTACCGCCAGTTGGATATCCGGTGGTAGTTTAAGCAGACGGATAAAATTGGCTACCGTACTCCGGTCCTTGCCCATTCTTTCTGCCACCTGTTCCTGGGTATAATCCAGTTCTTCCATCATTCTTTTATAACTCAGGGCCACTTCCATGGCATTCAGGTCCTCTCTTTGCAGATTTTCCAGCAGAGCCAGTTCGAGTAACTGCACATCATTGGCCTGCCGCACATAGGCAGGAATATCTTTCAAACCGGCCAGTTTGGATGCCCGCAATCTTCTTTCTCCCGATATCAAACGGTACTTTCCAGAACTTAACCGCGATACGGTGATGGGCTGAATGATATCATGCATAAGGATAGAATCGGCCAGTTCTTTCAAAGCCGTTTCATCAAAATCCTTACGGGGCTGTTTGGGATTGGCTTCCACATCGGCTACCGGTATCCGGGAAATACCAGTGGCATTTTCCACCACATTCTGTTTCAATTGTCCGGTATTCGTCTTGAGATCAGAGTCAATACTCTGCAGCAGGGAACGGATGCCCTTGCCCAGCAATTCTTTATTTTGTTTAGGATTGGTCATTGTTGTCGTTGATCTGGTGTCAGGATTCAGCCTTATATTTCCCGATATCTTTTATTAAGTTAATGAATCTTGGATTTACAGTACAGCTCCGGGGCTTGATTTCCGGGGGAATCAAAGTTAATGTTTAGTTCCGTCTTGCAGGAAAGAGAAAGGGAGCAAGGCTAAAAGACCCCAAATTGAGTAATGCACTCAGTGCTGAAGGAAAAAAACTAGAGTTCCAGAATCCTTTCCTCATTTTTGATCTTGGTAAGGTCATTCTTTTGCAGAATTTCCTTGGCCAGGTTGAGGTAGTTGACGGAACCTTTACTGTTTGCATCATACAGGATCACAGGCTTTCCGGCACTGGGTGCTTCAGCCAGGCGGGCATTCCGGTGAATAATAGTACTGAAGACCATTTCATCAAAATGGCGCCTGACTTCACTCACCACCTGGTTACAAAGGCGGAGACGGCCATCATACATGGTCATCAGGATCCCTTCAATCACGAGGTCGGTATTCAACCGGCCCTGAACTATTTTAATGGTGTTCAGTAATTTTCCTAACCCTTCCAGAGCAAAAAATTCGCATTGTACCGGTACCACTACTGAATCCGCTGCTGTGAGTGCATTTACGGTGATCAGACCCAAGGAAGGAGAGCAGTCTACAATGATAAAATCATAGTCCTCCCTTGCCGCATCCAGGATATTTTTCAATACCATCTCCCGGTTGGGGTAATTGATCATTTCAATTTCTGCACCCACCAGGTCAATATGGGAGGGGAGCAGGTCGAGATTGGGAATTTCTGTTTTCAGGATCACATCTTTCGCCCTCGCTTCATTCACCATACAGTCGTACAGGCTTTGGGTCACATTATGCAGGTCAAAGCCCACACCCGTGGTGCTGTTGGCCTGCGGGTCGCCATCGACCAATAAAGTTCTGTATTCCAGCACGGCAAAACTGGCAGCCAGATTAATGGCCGTGGTGGTCTTGCCGACCCCTCCTTTTTGATTTGCTACACCAATGATCCTTGCCATACCTGTTCTGCGGATAATTAATTATGATAATGAAATTGTATCTCCTACTTTCGGAAGCGTCAGCTGAAAACCTTGCTGGTTAAATGCAGCGATTGCTTTTGTATGATCAATTTTGATAAATCCAAATGTATCGAAATGTACACCGATTACATTTTTACAATTAATCATCCTGGCCGCCTCCACTGCATCCTCATAGCCCATGGTAAAGTTGTCGCCAACAGGCAATACCGCAAAATTTAGTTTTGCCCACCCGGGTATCAGCTGCATATCCATGGTCAGGGCTGTATCACCACTGTAATAAAAGCTGCCTTCCGGACTGCTGATGATAAATCCCATCGGATTTCCGCCATATCCTCCGTCGGGAAGACCACTGGAATGCTGGGCAGCGGTACAGCGGACAGAAAACGGACCAAAATCCCATTTTCCGCCTGTGTTCATCGGGTGCAGATTGGATAGTTTTTGCCTGGTCAGCCATTCATATATTTCCCAGCTGGATACCACTTTGGCCCCTGTAGACTGAGCCAGGGTCACACAATCGGCAATATGGTCAAAATGCCCGTGGGAAACCAGGATATAATCAGCCTCAATGGTACTCAGGGAAATATGCCTGGCCAGTTCATTGGAACTGATAAAAGGATCGAACAAAATACGGCTGCCATTGGTTTCAACGAGGAAACAGGAATGGCCAAAATAGGTGAACTGCATTTAATTACCGGTTAATGGATGGGCAAAAATAAGCCCCTGAACCATTACCGGGTTAATTTTGATCCCACTATGCGAAACTCTCCTTTCTGGTGGATTTTTATCGGACTGATGTTCCTGCTGGATATTTATTTTTTCCAGGCACTCCGCTTGCTGACCCAGCAAACAGGGCCCCGTACCAAGGCGGTTATTTTTGTTTCCTATTGGCTGATCTCCGTTTCCGCTATTGTGATTTTATTATTGCTCCCTTACCTCAAGGCAGATAAGCAGGCCTTGATCGGAAAAAGTACAATCTTCTCCCTGGTGATGGGTCTGTTTTTTGCCAAACTGGTGGCTTCCATCTTTTTCTTTCTTGATGATTTGCGCAGAGGGGTACAATGGAGTGCTTCCAGGATCATGGGTAATAATCCGGCCAATACAGGTGAAATTGCCGGAGATAAAATTTCCAGATCCGTTTTTATGAGCTGGGCCGGAATGATTGCCGGCGGAGGATTATTTGGCACCCTCGTACATGGCTTCAGTAATAAATACCGCTATCAGGTTCGCCGGCAGCGGCTTTCTTATCCAAATCTTCCTGCTGCTTTCAAGGGGTTAAAAATTGCTCATATTTCCGATATTCATTCAGGCAGTTTTACAGATAAAGAAGCCGTGGCCAAGGGTGTTATGAAAATCATGCAGGAGTCCCCTGATCTGATTCTGTTCACCGGCGATCTGGTAAACAATGTGGCTACAGAGATGGATGAATATATGGATGTGTTTGATAAACTCCGGGCACCCTTAGGCGTTTATTCCACCCTCGGCAATCACGATTACGGGGATTATGTACAATGGGATTCGCCTGAGGATAAGAAGAACAACCTGGAACAATTAAAGAATATACATGCCCGGCTGGGATGGAAATTGCTGATGAATGAGCATGTAAAACTGGAAAAAGCAGGTCAGCAAATTGCTATTCTGGGTGTGGAGAACTGGAGTGCCAAAGCCCGTTTTCCGAAACATGGTAACCTGCCCAACGCTTATGAGGGGGCGGCCAGTCAGCCTTTCAAAATTTTATTAAGTCATGACCCTTCGCACTGGCAGGCCGAAGTACTGGAATCCTATCCTGATATTGACCTTGTTTTATCCGGGCATACCCATGGAATGCAATTTGGTGTGGAAATACCGGGTCTGAAATGGAGCCCCGTTCAATACCTCTATAAAGAATGGGCAGGTTTATACGAACATGAGAATGGGCAAAAACTCTATGTCAACCGTGGCTTTGGATTCCTCGGCTACCCCGGCCGGGTAGGTATCCTGCCGGAAATCACGATACTGGAGCTGGCCTGACCCACCAATAAAATGCAAATCTTTTCGTTTGAAGATTGATTCGCAGGGAATTAAACTTTTTTTTAATCTTACAGTCTGAAGCACAGCGCTTATCCGAAAAGGATAATACTGGAATAACCTGTCCCGTTGTCAACGGGTACAACTGCCGATGTTGAAACGATGGTCCATATTACCGGCCCTCTTCCTCCTGGTTGTTGCTGCAAATGCACAAAACAACCCATCGGATACGGCTGTCCGGCCGGTTCCTATAACTGATCTTTCCCTGATAGATACCAGTATGGACTATGATGAATTCTTCCGGGATTTTGATGAATTCATGGATTCCATTCTTTCTCCCCGCAGTTATTTTTTGGCCAGTATTTCAGGTGGTAAGGGATTCTATAATTTCGAAAACAAGAGCACTTACGATTTTACTACTGCCAAAAAACTGACTTATTCTCCAACTTTAGGGTATTATCATAAGTCTGGCTTAGGTATCACCCTCAATGGTTACCTGGTGGATGATGGAGCCGGACTGAATTACTTTCAAACCGGATTGACACCTTCCTATGATTATCTGAAGAATAAGGATTTCGCAACCGGAATCGCTTTCACCAAATTTTTCACCAAAGATTCCCTGCCTTTTTATACCACTCCGATTCAGAATGAGCTCTATGCTTATTTTATTTATCGTAAATGGTGGGTCAGACCCATGCTGGCCCTGAGCTATGGCTGGGGCAGCCGGAGTGATTATGAAGCCCGGGAAGTACTGATCCAGGACCTGCGCTTGCGCAGAAGAGGCTTTACTTATATCAATACGGAAGAAAAAGTAAGTGACTTTTCTGTAATGGCGTCGGTGCGACATGATTTTTACTGGCTTGATATCTTCGGCAAAAAAGACCATATCCGCTTTACCCCGCAATTGACTTTTACCAGCGGAACCCAGCAGTTCGGGTTCAATCAGTCTTCCACCACATATGCCACTTCCATCCGCAGTACCAGTAATGTGCTGTATAATACGGATAATTTTTACCTCGATGATCAGTTGAAATTTCAGCCACTGTCCCTGACCCTCTTCCTGAGAGGAGAATATTCATTGGGAAAATTCTTTCTGCAACCACAACTGGCGCTTGATTATTTTTTCCCGGCCACTGACAAAAGATTCAATGCATTATTCTCGGTCAATGCCGGGGTCATGTTCTGATCCTTTTGCAAAACATTCACAGTTTGTTTATCATTTACCGGTTACGAAATGCGTCTCTACATGGACAATACCTTTTAATGAAATTTAACAGGATCAGCAGGTGACTGGCATTAATCTTGAAACTTTCTGAGGTCTGAAATTGAAGTAAAGCCATGGATTCAATCATCAACGCTTCTCCGGGCCAGGGACGGTAACCGGGGAAGCATTGATGAACACACCAGGCGTTCATTATTTAACCAAAAAAGCTATCACATGAAAACAAAACTCTTCTCACTCTTTGCCATTTTACTGATCACACAGGCGGCGATGGCCCAGTTCCACATTGGTATCAAGGGCGGTGCCAATATCACCAAGGTGGACGGCAAGTCGTTCAAGGATGAATTCCGCTATGGTTATCACCTGGGTGGTTTTATGGAAATCAGGGCGGGGAACAAACTGGTGATTCAGCCCGAAGTGCTCTGGAACCAGTATGCTACCAAACTGGACAGTAATTACAAAAATGTTTACCAGGATGTATTCAATGGCAATGCCAATGTAAAACTGAATTATCTCTCGATCCCCATCCTGGTCAATTACAAGTTGATCGGCAGCTTCCTTTCACTGCAGGCAGGTCCCCAGTTTGGCATTTTGCTCGATCAGAATAAAACATTACTTCAGAATGGAGGAAATGCATTTAAACGTGGCG
>DAORJS010000091.1:0-9258 GCA_035439185.1 Chitinophagaceae bacterium | reverse complement strand
CCATAAAATCATTATCATGCCAACCCAACCTACCAAACCCTCAACTTTTCTGCTTTTCCCCTGGGGATTAATGTCAATTGTGATTATCCTGGTTTTAAACCTCACCCTGCGCGATGAGTGGTTCAGTAAGAACTGGAGCTGGATCGCCCTGGTGCTGATCATCCCCGCAGCGATACTGGAGAATTTTAAAGTCGGCTACTCCACCATGCGGATCATGTTCCTGAAAGTGGTGTTCTCGCTGTTGTCCTTCCTGCTAGTCGGAATGGCATTTGGCTCTGCGCTGACCCAATATTATAATAAGAAATTTGTAGCTGATGGCGGTATGATCAAAGCGATTAATCTGCCCTGGTATGTATTACTGGCACTTGTGGTACTGCTGATGATCCAGGTTGCCCAGTTATTCAGTATGCTGAAAGCAGTGAAGAGAGAGTTCATGCAAATGGACCCGGACCAGTAATCAGCGTTGCCGTATGGCAGCTTTCAGAAAAGGCCAGGTGGGCAGGGAAGAAACAATCTTTAGCTCATCGCCCAAAGAACTTTCATTATCCAAAAACCTCAGCACCCGCTGGGGTTTATTTTTTTTGAAGAGGTCGGTAAAGACTTTATCTCCGGGTACGAGTCCGTTTTTCAATACATGTAATAACACACTATCATAAAAACGGTAACGCGCCGGGCCTCCGGGTCGGGAGACAAAGGGGTTTCCTTTTTTAATCAGACTATTCACGAGGCGGGCTGAATGCTTCTGTATAAACTGAAAAGTATATCCACTGGATGCCTTGGTTTGTCCGCCGGCTGTTCCCAGAAAAATAATCCGGCCATCCACTGCAGGAAAACGGTAATTGGTCATGGGAATGATTCCATTCTCAATTTCAGTAATCACATATTCAGTGGTACCAATATGCTGCCTGATATAATTCTTTAATCCTTCATCATAAGCGTTCGATTCCAGCAGCTGCGCCGTAAATAAAGTATATTCCACCAGGGCCCTGGTTGCCGAAAAAGGTTTGACATAAACAAATGTGGTACCGGCTTCCTGCCCGGTCCTGAAATCCATCAGCGTGGCTTCAGCAGGATTAAAAAGCGGCTCTTTTGTATCAATGATCCATCCCCTGAAATGCTGCTGCAGGTAATGATCCTTTTTTCCCATTACCGGTTGTTCAAACAGAATACTGCTGAATACAAAATCAGCGGCATATTTATTTTCTCCGCAATACAACACAGCCTTCCCCTCTTCATTGCTGATTTTTTGGATATCACCATGAATGAAAGTAAAATTCGGTTGCTGAGAGATCAGATCAAGACAATACGAATAGAAATCGATGCCGCGGATCATCTTATAGGAATAGGGGGAGAGATCGAGCAATCTGGAAAATTGCTGACTGTGAAACCAGGTCTTGTTCCAGCTACGGTAAACAATGGGTTCAAATATGCCGGCCTTTGTTTCCCAGAAAGACCAGGTGCGATCATTCTGTTCTTTACGGTCACGGTCAGCAATCAGGATTTTATTATCGCTGAACTTACCGGAACGGATCAGGTGGACAGCCAGACTGAGCCCGGCACAACCGGCTCCGGCAATGATATAATCATATTGTTGAGCTGAATTCAGAAACTGTGATTGAACACGATGAACGAAGATCAGTTAGTGGTTGCCGAATCTTTTTCAGGCGCATATTCCACCCGGGCATTACCGGCCATCAGTTTTTTATCCCGGCGCACTTTGTCCCAGTATTTTTTATTCACCAGTAAAAATCCAAAACTTTCTCCGGGATATTTACCCAGGTGTTTATGGTGCATTTTATGTGCCCAGCGAATGGCGCGTACATAGGTATTATTGCTACGGGAGAACCATTTAAAGCGTTGGTGAATGATCACATCATGAACCATGAAATAGGCAAATCCGTATAACATGATACCAAAGCCGATGGATTGCAGCCACCAGATATGATCATAGGTTCCGAAATAAATCATCAGGAAACTGGGTACGGCAAATATGAAGGCAAAGAGATCATTTTTTTCAAAGATACCCGGTCTTACCTGGTGATGATCTTTATGCAGTACCCATAAAAAACCATGCATCACAAAACGGTGAGTGCACCAGGTGATTCCTTCCATGATCAGGAAAGTACCTAACAAAACCAGTATATAATAAATGACCATCATGATTGCAAAATTAGTCTGCTTTTGAATTGAAATACATTTTATACCATTCTTCGATCCGGGGAAAAGCAATCCTGAACCAGGCCGTATAGATTTCCGGCTCTTTTGCAATGGATTCCCTGAGGGCTTCCATCGGCAGATACCTGATTGCCATCACTTCATCCGGATTAAATTCAACCGGGCCTTCCCAACTGCCGGTAAAAACATGATCAAACTCATGTTCGGTCAGCCCATTGTCGAACTCAGCACGGTAAACAAAATCAAAAACCTTGGTTACATCCAGATCAATACCCAATTCTTCTCCCAGTCTTCTTTTGGCAGCAGCAGCTGTTTCCTCGCCGGGAGCAGGGTGACTGCAACAGGCATTGGTCCATAATCCGCCGCTATGGTATTTGCTGAGTGCTCTCTGTTGTAACAGCATTTCTCCCTTTAAGTTGAACAGAAAAACACTAAAAGCCCGGTGTAATACCGCTTTTTCATGTGCTTCCATTTTCTCCATCGTTCCGGTGACCCTGTCCCGGGTATCCACCAGTATAACCTTCGAATAATCCATATTAAATCAACCGTAACTGGTTTTTTACCCCGGCTCTGATAATGATCATGGCTTTGTGGTAATTGGGGATCCTGATCCTTTGTTCAAGCACCCTGGCAGGTTGCAGTTTCCGGATCTTTTTGAATAAAGAGAGATAGTATTTATAGGCAACATAAACGCCAAATCTGGCTTTTAAAGGCAATCCGCAGATCCCCTCATAGGCATGCTTGAAATCGGCTTCGATATCCGCTTCAATCTTCAGTTTGTCTTCCCTGGTGAAATTTTTGAAGTCACAACCCGGAAAGTACACTCTCGACATCCCGTTATAATCCGCCTTGATATCCCGGAGGAAATTGACTTTCTGAAAAGCCGCACCGAGGGAACGCGCAGGCGCTTCCAGTTTATCAAAGAGTTCCTTTTTCCCTTCACAAAAAACGTAGAGACACATCAGCCCCACCACTTCTGCGGAACCATAGATATATTCTTTATAACCGGCACAGTCGTAATTCTTTTTTTCCAGGTCCATTTCCATACTATGAAAAAAAGCATTGACCAGCTTCAGATCAATATTGAATTCATTGACGGTAAGCTGGAAACTATTCAGGACCGGATTTAAACTGATACCGCGCTCAATGGCATCATAGGTTTCCTTTTTAAATTGCGCCAATAAAGTAACCTTATCGTGATCATGAAAGGTATCAACGATCTCATCGGCAAAGCGTACAAAACCATAAATATTAAAAATGGGTGTACGCAAATCTTTGTGCAACATCTTGATTGCAGAAGAAAAAGAAGTGCTGTATCGCTGTGTAATAATGCGACTGCAACTTTCGCTGGTGGTATGGAACAGTTCTACCATTGTCTCAATATAGATAAATTATCTCATTTTCCTGATTAAATATCGGGCGGCCACTTCCCCGCTGATTAAACTGGGCGGAACACCCGGTCCGGGAACGGTTAATTGTCCGGTATAAAAAAGATTTTTAACTTTTTTGCTTTGACAGGCTGGTCTGAAAATCGCGGTTTGCATGAGGGTATTGGCCAGTCCATAGGCATTGCCCCTGAACGAATGGTAGTCTGTAATAAAATCAGATACCGCATAGGTCTTTTTATAGATCACTGCATCCAGGATGGATTCTCCGGTATGTTGTTCCATTCTCTTAGCAATAATCTGAAAATATTTTTCTCTGAGTTCTTCCGTATCGTTTTCCAGACCAGAAGCGATCGGAATCAGAAAAACGATTCCTTCACATCCTTCAGGTGCCGTACCTGGTTCAGTCAATGATGAAACACTGACATAAAACAGAGGACTGGTTGGCCATTTCGGGTCACTGTAAATTTCTTTGCCATGCTGATCAAAAGGCACATCAAAAAACAGGGAGTGATGTTGCAGGTTTTTCAGTTTCTTATTTATTCCCACATAATACAGCAGACAGGATGGTGCCATTACTTTTTTTGACCAGTACCGATCTGAATAACTGCGGCATTCTTCCGGCAATAAGCGTGTTTCCGTAAAATGATAATCTGCTCCGCTGATTACGGCATCGGTACGGTAATAATCCTTGTTGGTGGCCACGGTCTTCGCCCTGTCTCCTTTAATCATCAGGCTATTGACGCTTTCGCCAAATTTAAATTCAACGCCCAGTTCTACTGCCAGCTTATACATGGCTTCCACCACTGCATACATGCCTCCCTGCGGATACCAGGTACCGCCCTTGATATCGGCATAATTCATCAGACTGTACAAGGCAGGCGTATCCTGTGGCAGGGCTCCCAGGAAAAGCACGGGAAATTCCATGATCTGCCGGAGTTTGGGATGTTTGAAATAGCTGGAAATATGTTTACTGATGGAAGAAAAAACCTGGAGTTTAAAAACGCCGCTCACGGTGGGCCAGTCCATGAATTCGGTAATAGAGCGACTGGGTTTGTACACCAGCTTATTCACGCCTACTTCATATTTATAGGCAGCCCCTTTCAGATACTTATCCAGTCTGTCTGCACTGCCCGGTTCAATAGATTCAAAAACCTGTTGCAGCGCTTCATAACTGGCGGGCATATCGGTGTAGCCCTGATCCCAGTAAATACGGTAAGAAGGATCGAGCCGGTGCAGGGTATAATAATCAGATACTTTTTTTCCGAACTGATTGAAGTAACGTTCGAATACATCGGGCATCCAGTAAAAGCTGGGACCCATGTCAAAAGTGAACCCGTTTTCTTTGAGTTGACGGGCACGGCCGCCGGGGCTGTCGTTTTTTTCGATCACAGTCACTTTCCAACCCTCCTTTGCCATAAAGGAAGCCGCGGACAATCCGGCAAATCCGCTGCCGATCACAATAACTGAACGTTGTTCCAACAGGTGTGTTTTAAAAACGGCTGATCTGTTCTTTCAGGAGTTTACGGGCAAAATGGATCCTGCTTTTGATGGTACCCAGTGGCTCATGGAGCGCATCAGCTATTTCGTTATACTTATACCCGTCAAAATACAATAAAAAAGGGGTTTTAAATATTTCGGGGAGATCATTGATTGCTTTTTTTATTTCTTTGATCCGTATGCCGGATTCAGCTGCATTACTCACCGTTACCTGCTTGTTGTCGAGCAGGAAATCTGTTCCGCTATTATCAAAGATGGTTTTCTGCTTGGCTTTGCGGCGGTAATTATTGATGAAAATATTCCGCATGATGGTAAACAACCATGCCTTGATATTGGTCCCGGTATTATACTTCTCCTGATTCGCCAGGGCCTTATACAGGGTTTCCTGGTACAAATCATTTGCTGCTTCCGTGTCTCTGGTGAGGTTAATAGCAAAGGGCTTCAAAAAATCGGCCTGACTAACCAAAAGCTGACTGAATTCCGGGTTTGACATATTGTTTAATTTTTGACATAGTAAAGTTAAACAATAAAAAGCTGCCGAAAAAAGATTTTGTTTAAATTTTACAATTAAATGATTAAACAAAAATAAATGTTCTAAACTACTGATTTACAGGCACTAAAGCATAGATAAGAATTCCATTACTTCGGAAAGTGAGCGTTTAAACTGTACATTGGGAGGAATAGATTTCCGGTAACTGAGGGTGATATGCCCGGAAATGACCAGCTGAATACCCTGGAGCCGGGTGCTGGCATTGTGCAGGAATTTCTCAAAATTGAAGTTGGTTGCCGTGCTGGTCAGGTGTACATAGGCCAGGTCGGGCTTTTTCAGATTTGCCACGAAAGCAATATCTGATATAGGAACATTTGAGCCGAGATAGATAACCTTGACACCCCTGCTTTTCAGCATAAAATACATATACAATAAACCCAGTTCATGGTGTTCGCCTTCGGGCAGAAAAAGCAGTAAGGTTTTATTTATACTGATGGATGATGAGCAATTTTCAATACCAGCAATCAGCTTTTGACGGATAACATTGGTGACCAGGTGCTCCTGTGCAGGGTTGATATGACCGGTTTGCCAGAGGATCCCGATTTTTTCAAGGAAAGGAAAAATAATCATACTGATCATTCTTTCCATCCCTTTTGAAGAGATATACCCGGCCAGAATTTTTTCAAACCTTTCCATATCCATATCCACCATCATCTGTACCAATTCATTGATCACTCTTTCCTGTACGGCACGCGGATCAGAAAGGGATAAAATCCGGTTGCTGATTTCTTCAGGCTGCATCCGGTCAATATGTGAAATCTTATACCCGTATTTGTTGAGCAGGGCAATATTGAGCACGGCTTTCAGCTCATCATTACTGTAATAGCGGATATTGGTAGAAGTACGTTGAGGCTTCAGAAATCCATAGCGTTGTTCCCAGATACGGATGGTATGGGCCTTGATGCCAGACAGGTTTTCCAGATCCTTGATGGTAAAAGCGTTCATATGGTATAGCTACAACTTAAAATAAAAAAAGTTTGACAGCACTGCCAAACTTTTCCGTTTAAAGGGGGCGGAGCCTTAAAGTCCGCTGTTCCTGAACCTGCCGCTATCAATCAGCTTTTTCACCTGTTGCAGCAGGGATTGCTGTCGCAAAGCTTCCAGGTGGCCGCTATGGTGCAGGTCTGTCCCCAGCAGATCGTAATAATCCTTCTTAAGCAGGTACTGCGCCAGTTCGAGTACGGTTTTCCCATACCCCCCTCCCAGCGACAGGATATTCAACTGGAAAAGACAACCGATATCCTTCAATTCATCATAAAATCCCTTGTTCTGAATCAGGTAGGAATAACGCTCCGGGTGAGCAATCACCGGTTGATATCCCTGCATCTGCATATCGAAAATAATCTCCTTGATCCCATGTGGCTGATAAGCCATGGAGAATTCTGTGAGCACCATATTTCCACTGATCTTCAGCAGCGGCTGATTCATACTAAGTAGCTCCGCCACATGATCATCCAGAAAATATTCCGCCCCTGTCTCTATCTCTACCGGAATACCTTCCTGCTTGACCGCTTCCCTGAGAATATCGAGTTTGGCCTGGATTTTTTCCGCACTGTTTTTATAGATATCCCACATAATATGCGGGGTGGTGATAAGCTTTGTATAGCCTAATTCATGCAAGCCCCTGATCAGTTTCAATGAAGTGGCCAAATCAGGCGACCCGTCATCCACACCCGGAATCAGATGGGAATGCATATCGGTTTTCAACAGGCCATAAACCGCTGCAGCCTCCACCTTTTTTGATTTGGAAAAAATACTCAACATCACTGAATGATTTTAACTGATAGCAACATTCGCTGCATCCATTGTTCTTTTGGGCAGACCCGGAAACACTTTATACACCAGTTTGCTGGATGGAAAAAAAACATACCAGGCCGTTAAAAACAGGATCATAAAATCTGTATAAAAATTCCGGTGCTGCTGGTACCATATTTCCAAAGCCCCTTTATAAGGCAGAATCACATCCCGGTAACATTCTTCCGGTGTCAGTTTGCTCTGCGTAATGATCAGTTCTTCATCCCTGAAAACAATGGATCCGATTCCGGTTAATCCAGGCTGCACATTGTACACTTTCGCCTTCATCTCATCTGAATACCGGTCGAATCCACTTTTCATCAAAGGTCTGGGACCGGTGAAAGACATATCACCAATTAATATATTAATCAGCTGAGGCAGTTCATTGATTTTGGATTTCCGCAGAAATCTTCCCACTTTGGTCACCCTGGGATCATTGCGCATGGTCAGATCCTTTGATCCCATGTTCGGACTGTTCTTGAGCATGGTGGCGAATTTCAATATACCAAAGATGCGGTTTTTATACCCCACCCGGTCCTGCCTGTAAAACACTTCATGCTCTCCGGTCAGCAACAACAGGATAATAATGGGAATGAAAACGGGGGACAGCAATAAAAGTGCTATCAGTGAGAAGAGTATATCAAAAAATCGTTTAATAAAAGGATACATACAAGTTTTTTTCCCGATGAATGGATTTATTGAAAAACTATCTGATGCGGCACTGTTTTGCCGGCATTAAAATAAGCATTGTACCAGTCCACCGTTTCTTTCAAACCATCCTTCCAGTTTACTTTAGCAGTAAAGTTCAGTTCCTTTTTTGATTTAGTAATATCCGGACTTCTTCTGGACACAGAACCGGGATAGGTTGGGGCATATGTATATTCCCCTGTAAAACCCATCAGTTCACCGGTTGCCCTGGTCAGTTCCTCGATGGTTATTTCCACACCGGTACCCAGGTGATAGATTTGTCCGTTAGTACCTGCAGTTTCCATCGACAGCACCGTTCCTTCCACGGCATCAGTGATATAACAGAAATCGCGGGTCTGATCATGCCCATAAATTTTATAGGGATTCTCTTCGTTCCGGAAGCGGATCACCAGGTGCGGAATCACATGATTAAATCCCATTCTTGGACCAAACACATTATGATAACGGATAATGGTGGTTTCGAAACCCAGCATTTTGGCATAGTTCAGAAATCCCGATTCACCAAGGATTTTTGTAACGGCATAAGTAAATCTGGGATGAGCAATATCCTTGATGGTCAGTGGTACTTCTTCCGGTGTGGGAATGGCATAGCCGAATGTATCCACCGTACCCGCGTAATTTTCGCTGGTAGAAGCAAAAACCACTTTTCCGATTTTGGACCGGCGGATCCATTCCAGGGTAAACAAGGTGAGGGCCGTGTTAATCCGGATCACTTCATGCGGCATGCTGTTGGCGTTATCCACGCCGACAAGGGCAGCCATCATATAAACCTGGTCATAGGCATCATCCAAAAGATCATAAGCTTCCGCCTGTGAAAAATCAGCTTCGATCAAACGGATATTATAATCCTTTACCAGGGAATCAAATTCATCGTCCCTGTTTTTTTTCATGAAATTATCGGCGATGCTGAGTTGGTAATCCCTGTTTTTTGCCAGGTATTTGGCTACATTAAAACCGATGAAGCCGGCACCACCAAGAATCAATACTTTTTTTGACATATCTATGAAATTATAATTCCTTTAAAGGGTAAATAAAAATATAATGGGATGAAATGGATCTGATCTGTTTTGCCCCGCTGGGGCAAGGGCCCTCTATATTCTTGCGGGCTACCAGGATTAGGTCCCGCTGGGACCACAGCACCTGGCT
>DAORJS010000090.1:3672-9281 GCA_035439185.1 Chitinophagaceae bacterium | reverse complement strand
AACTTACTTATATGTATAAATGCAGCCTGGAAGAAGTAATCAGGGAGGATCCTGCTAATTATCTCTGGAGTCACCGGCGATGGAAGCATCAGTGGAAGCCTGAATACGGCAAAATCTTTTCATTTGAAAAATAATTAATCTTAATATGGGTTAGATTTAGCATAAAGTCACGAAGGCACGAAGAGCTGACAATCTTTTTTTTCTTCGTGACTTTGTGGCTATATATTTATTAGCTGAAGCTTCAGTTTTTTACAAGCACGTCAGATTATTTATTTTTCTTTTTCCACTTCTTTATCTGCAGATAATCCAGGAAGTAAATTACTTTCAGGGAGAGATTATTATTGTCGTCTGCCTCCATGGTTTTGTCAAAGTTCTTGAAATAGCCATGATCGGTGACCCGGTTAAAATCATAAGCTGCATTTTTCCAGACGATATTGATAAAACTGCCTGGTGCATACTGCCAGGTGAATACCGCATCCACATTAAATGCATTGTAATTCTGATCCACATCCTGAGTAAAACTATTATTTGCAGCCAGACCACCATCCTGTTGCAGTGTGTAAAAACTTTTGTAATGTACCTCACTCCAGTAGTGACGAATACGGGTATTGATACTCATCTTACTGCTGAAGCTGTATTTGATATTCAGAATATTTTCGACACTTTCCACATCTCTCCTGCCAAAAATAATATCGTTGCCACTGATGGCTGCAAATCCGGCATTATCCTTTTGCGGAGCAATATTCATGTTATGGCTGAGGGTCAGTTTATTATTAAACCGGTAACGGTTACCCAGACTGAAGCTATAGCGTTTGCTGTTGAAGAGACTTCTGTCTACAAACATGGTTTCAAATGAGAATGCATATTTTTTGGCATTATTTGTTTCAAACCAGAATCCGCCATAATAGTTAGACCAACCCCTGAAAACCCTGCCGGGTACCCTTGGCTCATAATAGTTATTTCCTTTGGGTTCATATCCGCCCATGATTCCGGCGTACCATAGATTTTTCAGTTGTCCGTTTACGTTCGCATTGATATTAGCGCCCTGAAATGAACCGGGACTGAGCCTTCGTGAATGGTAAAGATTCAGGTTCAGGTAAATATTATTGTACCAGTTTCTGGGTTTGATCCAGCGATAACCGACCCAGGCGTTGTGATCGAGGTAGTTGGTATAGGTGAAATAGCCCAGGTCATTGCTGTTGAATTTACTGTTCACTAATTCCTGTCCAACATTGAAATTAAACCGGCCGCTGGTTTTCCCAAATGAAAAGGAATGGCTGTATCCACTCTGGTTTTTTCCACCGGGCAGGAAGCCGATCAGCTGGCTAACGGCCAGTTTACCACTCATATTCCAGGTATTCTTTTTATCATTCAGGCTGAACAGGCCCGCAGTAACATTGGCATCATAATCACCCCCGCTTCGCCATACATTGGTGTTTACCAGCGATACACTGGAGTTATTCTTCATGGTCTGATCAAGTACGATCACACTGTAATTGGTCAGCGGGTCAATCAGTACTTCCCGCTGCTCTTTGGTGTTTGGGTCTTCCAGTATGGCATGCCGGGTGTTGGTAATTGCATTCAGCACGCCGATTCCCAGTCCCTTTTGGGTACGTCCTGATATTTTGGTGGCATTTATCAGTTTTGATTCAGCCGGTGTTTTTACCGGGATTTCGTTTCCGCCATTGATATATTCGTCTGTGGAGTGCAGCAAAACAGGATCGATGCCGATTCTCCGGGCGTAGAATAAGTTGCCCTTACTGAAGAGTTCTGTTCCTTCTGTAAAAAATGGCCGGTTCTCCGTGTATTTAACTTCAAATGGAGTCAGGTTTAATACCCGGTTATCGCTCACTACCTGTCCAAAGTCGGGGATCAGGGTCGCATCAAGTGTGAAGGCCTGATTGATACCGTATTTAACATCCATACCACCGTTTACTGAGGAGGTCCAGCTTTTTTCACCGGGTTGCTGCGCAGGAAAATGATTGACATAGGTTGAAAAATAAGGAGAGAATTGCAACCGGATCGGCGGTTTGATATTGGTGATTCCCGTCCAGATTCCTTCCTGGGTCAGAAATCCATTCACATTGGGGTTGATCGGGTTCCAGGTATATTGTTGTTCTGTTTTTCTTCTTCTTCTGGTAATATTGATGCCCCAGTTCTGAACTTCTTTTTTTCCGAAGCGGATGGCAGAATAGGGGAGGAACATTTCAAAACTCCACCCATCGTTATGAATCACGGCTCCACTTTCCCATACTGCATTCCAGGAAAAATCTTCATCATTTCCGTTTTGATTCGGTGACATTTTAGCATCCCATTGTTCACCAAGCGGAGTGATAAAATATTCAAAACCATTTATCTTATCATAATAGGTGTCGAAGATGATGCCGATATAATCATTGGTGCCAAATCCATCTCTTCCGGAAAGCTCGGTAGCGATACTGTCCTTGGTTCTTTCATAACAGTACCCGCCAAAGTAGATGCCTTCATCATTATACATCAGGTAAGTGATGGTCCTGTTTTCATACTCTTCTTTTTTGCCAACAGTGGGTCTGAATTCCACCAGATTGGTCATCACGGCAGCATCTTTCCAGGCTTCTTCATTAATCAGGCCGTCGATCTTAACAGGTTTGTTAACTCTTTTTGCGGCTAACTCAAGCGGTTGGGGAGACTGGGCAAAGGAGTTAATGCCTGATAAAAGCAATAACCCATTGGCGACAATGGTTTTGATTTTCATGACTATACTTTAACAGCGGTTAAGGCTATACTAAAAGGCCTGACAGTTTGAGACGAAGTACTTCGCTATATGTTACAGAAATACTAAGTCTTTCGTAAATCAAAAATAGTCGCGAAAAGAGGTGCTGAAATTTTATTTATCTGACCGGTGACAATTTCCTGACGAATGGTGAAAAAAGGGGGTCGTTAACGTTTTATTTAGAAAAGAAAAGGGCTGACGATTAAGTCAGCCCCATCATCACCGGCAGGTTGGTTTTTACTATTGTTTGATGAATTTTCCGGTATGGGTAAAGCTTTCCGCAATTACTGAAAGTAAATACTGACCAGGAGGCAAATGACTAACCGAAAGACTGCTTCCATTATTCCCTTCCTGAAGGGTTATAGTTTTTTGTAATATCTGGTTTCCGGCTGCATCAGTTATAGTCAGACGGGCGTTTTCTTTTCGGCCGGCATAAACCTGTATCTGTAATAGTTCACTGACCGGATTCGGGAAAAGACGCAAGGTGAGGAGGTTATTATCATTGGAAACAGCAACGATCCTGCTATAGCGGAATGTTTGATCCTTGTCGGTCATTCTGAGCCGGTAGAAAATCGTTTTGGCTGACAGAAGTTGTTGATCGGTGAATTGGTAATACCTGGTATCTGTTGCATCACCGGCTGCATTTACACGTCCGATATTTGTGAAAACGATGCCATCGCTGCTTCTTTCAATCTCGAAATGGGAGGTATTCATTTCAGTTAAGGTGCTCCAGTTCAATTGAACGGTATTTTGCCGTTTGTTGGCGGTAAAATCGCCCATGGTCAGTGGTAATGCATAGGGCATCAGTCCCTGGATTTCGGTAAGGCTGAGCGCTCGGTTATACAGTCTCATTTCATCTATTTTACCGCCAAAAGCATTGTATCTCGGTGGGCTAAAGCTGCCATAAGCCATCGCACCTGCAATCATATTGATCGGATAGCTTGGTGCAGTAGTTCCTTCAGTTGCAGATGCTCTGAATGCCCCGTTTATATAAAGTGAGATGGTGCCATTATTTCTGACCGCAGCCACATGATTCCAGCGGCCGGGTGTGAAATTGGTGGTGGAGGAACTGCCTACGGAATTATTTTTATAATTGAACTGAAGGTTCCATACTCCGGAAACGGTCGACCAGAGCCAGACTCCCCATCCGCCATAATTCAGGCAGTTGTCTATCAAGCCGGAGGTGGTTGTACCATTAAAGAAAAAGCCGAAGGAAATTGTGAAATTGGTGTTTCCGGTGAAATCGAGATTGCCGTTATCTACAAAGTCGACATAGGAATTCAGATTGCCTCCAAATTGAACTGCGGAATTGGGGGCGCCTGCATTATTTGTGGAGTAAGAAGTACTGACAGCAGTCGCACTGATACTGGCGGGGCCGGTATTGGCAGTATTGCCGCTGAACTTAAAATGAGCGAGCATACCGGTTGTCGTTTGTCCCCATAAAGAAAAGCAAAGAAAACAAGCGATCAGTACAGTAATAAACATGAGTAGAGTTTGCCGGAGGTTCATAACAATTGTTTTAATGATTGAAAAATGATCTTGCTGGATAGTGGCTTTTCCGGATACCTGTTAAGTGTAAATCTCTATTTGCGGGCTGGTCTGTCCACCCGTATTAAAGCGGAAAATGGAAGGGTGAAAAAACGGGTAGGATCAGAAAGGGTGTTTTCGCCCTTTTTAAGGAAGGCATGTTTCTCTAATCTTGCCTGGCAGCGAATGCTGTATTTAAAATGATGCTATGAAAAGCAGAGGAAAGGTGAAAACGGAAGATCATACACCATGTGAAAAAGCAAAGTTGTTATTGGAACAGGCAGAGCAGGAAATTTTCGGAAATATCAGTCAGTGTGTTTGCCTCGCTAAATTGCAGATTGCCCAAATGGAAATTAATAAGAAAGAGGAGGCTATGGCCAGGATCGGGGAAGCCTGTCTGCTGCTTGGTAAAGCTGTAAAAGATTTACGTAATTTGGCCAGGCAACTCAACTCTTTTCAACCCTAATTATTTCCTGTATGGCTTCGATTGCTTTGGCGGATGATCATGTTTTACTTCGGAAAGGTCTGGCCAGTCTGGTACAGAATCTGGGGTACACCGTTTTATTTGAAGCAGATAACGGTCAGGAACTGATTGGAAAAATGGAAGCAGGTGCCGAGCCTGATCTGGTTTTACTGGATATCAATATGCCGTTGATGGATGGATATGATACGGCAAAATGGATCCGGGAGCAGCGGCCACTGGTGAAAGTACTGGCGCTGAGTATGTATGATGATGAATCTGCGATCATCAGGATGCTGAAAAACGGGGCCCGGGGATATATATTGAAAGATGCGGAACCATCGGAGCTCCGGGCCGCCCTCGATGCAGTGGTGGAAAAAGGATTTTATTATTCAGAAATGGTCACTGGCCGCCTGGTACACTCAATTGCCGGGAAGGAGGATGATGCGAAAGGAAGTTCAAAGTTGCTGAGTCTGACAGACCGGGAAACCACTTTTTTAAAACTGGCTTGTACGGAGATGAGTTATAAAGAAATTGCCGCCGAAATGCATTTGAGTCCACGAACCATTGATGGTTACAGGGATGCGTTATTTGAGAAACTCGAATTGAAGACAAGGACTGGGTTGGTTGTGTATGCTATCAAAAACGGGATATATCAGGTTTAGAAAAAACTAGGAGTTATTTTTTGATGCTCCGGGAATGCAAAAATTCAGGATTAAACACAAATGGGTAAAAAATATTTTGTGGACGGTGGCAGGAATGGTTAGCCACTAATTCACGAATAAATTTATTAAGCAGAATATTGGATTGTTTGGTTTTTAGTGAATTCGTGGCGAGAATTTGTTAGCCACTAATTCACGAATAGATTTA
>DAORJS010000090.1:0-3572 GCA_035439185.1 Chitinophagaceae bacterium | reverse complement strand
TTTGTTAGCCACTAATTCACGAATAGATTTATTGAGCAGAGTGTTGGATTGTTTGATTTTTTTTAGTGAATTCGTGGCGAGAATTTGTTAGCCACTAATTCACGAATAGATTTATTGAGCAGAGTGTTGGATTGTTTGGTTTTTAGTGAATTCGTGGCGAGAATTTGTTAGCCACTAATTCACGAATAGATTTATTGAGCAGAGTGTTGGATTGTTTGATTTTTTTTAGTGAATTCGTGGCGGCAATGTGTAGCCACCAATTCACTAAATTTTACAGTTATAGTAACTAACACGGTAATTCCCATCCTCTGAAGTTGAAAAGTGGCCAGCCTTTAGTAGCTGCGATCAACTATATTTTTTGAAGTATAATTCTGGTTCCCGTCCCCGTTGAGCTGATGATGTCAGCGCTGTATCCTACTGATTTGGCCCTGTTCCTGATATTGCGGAGTCCATAACCGTTACCAGTAATGGCTAAATCAAATCCTTTTCCATCATCACTGATTTCAATACGGAGTTTTTTATCGGAGCGGCTGGCATGGAGAATAATCTCACTGCAGCCGGCGTATTTTAAGCTGTTATTGATCGTTTCCTTGATGATCATGTACAGGTTTCTTTTTTCTTCTTTTCCAAGTTTGTAAGACTGTGTTTCGTCTTCCAGTATGGCTTTGTAGCTGATCTTACCGCCCTGACAAAGAGGTTCTGCAAACTGCGCTATACGGGTAAACGTATCGGCCAGCTGGTCTTTTTTATCATCCAGTACCCAGATGATATCGCGTACCCCGTTGATGGCATCCTGGGCACCCTGTTTTACCATCACAAGGTGATTGGGATTGTCTTTTTCCATCTGGGCCAGATTACTGTGCACCTTGATGCTGTTGAGGGTACTGCCCAGGTCATCATGTAAATCGCTGGCCAGCTGGTTGCGTATTTTTTCTTCTTTCCGCAGCTGGTTGATCCGCATCCGGTACAATCCATATGCAATGGCAATCAGTGTTAAAGCGAAGAGGGATTTAAACCACCAGGTCTGGTACCATTTGGGGAGGATGTAAAACTGAATTTCCAGAGCCTGGTCATTAAATTTTCCAAATTCATTTTTGGACGTAATGTCGAAGTGGTAGTTTCCATATCCTGTAATATTGATATCTATTTTATTAATATCATTTACCGGAATAAAATCGTCGTTGTTGCCGTCAGCAAGCCGGTAGTAAAATTTCCTTTGCGAGGAACTGGGAAACTCGGGTGAACATATATGCAGGGTTACCAATTTGGTTTTGGAGGGAAGAACTATTCTGTCCCAGTCAAGTCCGTATAATTCTTTTCTTTCAGCCCCCTCGTAATATTCAATCTTGTAAACAAACATTTTTTGGGCTTTTGAAGCGGCAGTAATGAGCCTTGTATTAATTTCTGTAAAGCCGTTAATTCCCCCAAAGTATAGTTTATCTTCATTTTTGAAATAGCCCTTTTCGTCAAAGGAATTATCCTGTAGGCCATCTTCAGCATAAAAATTCTGACAGGTTTTTAAATGATGATTTATTCTGGATACCCCCATGTTGGTGCTGACCCAAATGATGCTGTCATTTTCTGGCAGAATGCCATAAATGCTGTTATTACATAGTCCGTTGTCCTCGGTTATAAAATCCCATTTTTGTGTTTTTTTATTCAAGCCATTTAATCCGCCCCCGTAAGTACCGAGCCAGATTTTATCTTTTGAATCATATGCGTCAAAGAAAATTCCTGCTAATGGGCCTTCTTGTCCGTTTTTGTAGGAAATAATCTGAGTAGCTTTCCCAAGAGTTCTGTCAAACCTGGCTATGTGGCTATCGAAAAGCAGCCATAAGTTACCTTCATTATCTAGTTTTATATTATGGATATGGTTCTCTGGTAAAAGCCCGCTTTGATTGGTACCTTTTTTGAACTGTATGATCTGACCTGTTTTTCGGTTCCATTTGATCAGGCCTTCTTCTTCTTCACTGGCAAAATATGAATCAGAGCCAATAGTGACCGCATTATTAAAATAATTATTGACAAAGGGCTTCCATTCCGGAAATAAATTAATAAGTGCTTCTTTTGAAAAGATATTTGATTGTACATCCCATAAAAACTGTCCGTCATCTGTTGAAACGATATAATAGTTCTTGCTTGCCCGATATGCAAAATGTACTGTGCCATGGCCTCCTGATCCTCTCACTAATTTGGTAAAACCGCTATTAAGGTTTGTTATAAAAAGTCCGCTTTTCCCGGTCGTCAGGATATTCGAATTATCAAGTGTGTCAATAGAGTAAATATGTTCCAGTGGTACTCCGGGATTTCCGGTAAAAGCCCGGAATGGGCTGGGGGTTAGGGATGTAACCTGTAATGTTTTAGACCCGCTAACCCATAAATTCCCCTGATTGTCAGCAAATAAATGGGCGATAGGATTGGGCGAATAGCTATGTATGAGAGGACTGGCTTTTATCAACTGGCAATCGCCGGTTGTCAGTGAAATTTTCCCGATACCTGAACTTGAACCATACCATAAGTTGCTATCGGATAAGTGTCTGGCCAGGGATGTCAGCGTTGTTTGCGCTGAAAATGGGATATTAAATTTCCGGGTGGTAATCCAATTATTGTCAATGAACAACCCTTCGTAAATTGAATGTTCATAACAAATATAGGTACGATCTTCCCCCGCAAGAAGGTCGACTACTTCTTCAGTAGAGTCAGTAATGTTGATGGAGGAAGTTGGAATTATTTTTTCTATTGCCTTACTTTTTGTGTTAATCAGCACAATACCGAAACTCTTAATCCCAATTGCCATGGTCTTTGGGTTAACCGGTTGGATAAATGAAATATAAAGAGGAGTATTGATGCCATCAATTTGGCTCAGGCTGAATCGTTTCTCCTGATGGGGCGAATAGATTATAAGGTTTTTGTCATTACCCATCCAGATTTCTCCAGTGGGTGCATATTGAATTTTGTGCATCCATGTGGTTCCGGACGGTACTTGTTTTTCAGAGATATCGCCTGATTTTAAAAGTATTTTCGAGTATAGGCTACTGCTGCTAATGATATTAATTCCTGATGGGAATGTTGAAACGATAATAGAGTCGCCGGCTCCCATACACATATCAAGTATGTAATTTTCTGCAAGACTTTGTTGTGATTTTCCTTTTTTAAGAACATCAAAGTTTTTTCCATTATAACGGTACAATCCATCTTGTGTTGCTATCCATATAAAACCATATGGGTCCTGCAGGACTTTTAAAATATTGTATGATGTCAACCCTTCTTTAAAGGAAAAGCTATTAAAAATATGCTGGCCAACTCCCTTCAGCGTAAGGGAAAATAAGGTTAATAGCAGTAGTAAAAATGCCCGGAGTCCAAACATATGTTTAAAAATAAGTAACTAACTTAAGAAAAATAAAAACAAATGGAAGGTGCAATCAGAGCGCTTTAGAAAAAGGATTCATTGCTTGAAACAAACTGTAAGTCAATATCTGCCTGAATGGAAAATGTGATTTTTGGGTAATGTGAAAAGGAATTCTAACTAAAATGTTAAGTACGGGGTAATTTCTGGACAGGTCAATTTTATA
>DAORJS010000089.1:0-9367 GCA_035439185.1 Chitinophagaceae bacterium | reverse complement strand
ATGGCACAGGCCCACCTGAATTTTACTGATATCCGCGCCCCCTTTGATGGGATCATGGATCGTTTTCAGAAAAGAACCGGGAGCCTGATTGATGAAGGTGAACTGCTCAGTACCCTGGCCGATAACAGCCGGATGTGGGTTTACTACAATGTACCCGAAGCCGAATACCTGGATTATGCCAAAAGAGCAAGCAGCGGTCAGCCGCAAACAGTTCAACTTAGACTGGCCAACCGTGAAATATTTGATCAAAGCGGTGTGGTGGAAACCGTGGAAGCCGATTTTGACAATGAAACCGGTACCATCTCTTTCCGTGCCGGCTTTCCTAATCCACACGGATTACTGCGCCATGGCGAGACTGGTAATATCCTGATGCCGGTAACCCTTCAAAAAGCCATTCTTATTCCGCAGTCGGCCACATTTGATGTGCTCGACAAAAAATACGTGTATGTGGTGGATGATAATCATGTGGTGAGTGCCCGTGCCATTACCGTGGCCAGTGAACTGCCACATCTATATGTGGTGGGCAGCGGACTCAGCAGTCATGATAAGATTGTGTCCGAAGGTTTGGGCAAGATCAAGGCCGGAGAAAAGATCGAAACCCGTTTTGCCTCCTTTGATCAGGTGATGAGCAAACTTCAGCACCTGCATGCGGAATAACCCCTTAAACGAGATGATATGTTTAATAAATTTATAAAACGACCGGTGCTGGCCATTGCCATGTCGGTGGGTATTGTCTTTCTGGGACTGCTCTCCATCAAATCCTCACCGGTTTCACAGTTTCCTGAAATTGCCCCTCCCAGGGTCAATATTTTTATCGAATTCCCCGGCTCCAATGCGGATGTACTGGTTAAATCCACCCTCACCATTCTCGAAAGAGAAATCAATGGGGTACAGGGCATGCAGTATATTCTCTCCGATGCCACCAGTGCCAGTGAAGCCAGCATTGAAGTCATCTTTGAACCCGGCACCGATCCCACACTCGCAGCAGTACGTGTAAAATCAAGGGTGGATCAGGTGATGAGCAATCTTCCTCCACTGGTGCAAAGAGAAGGAGTAGTGATTTCTCCCCTGCAACCCAGTATGCTGATGTACCTGAATCTCTACAGCAGTGATAACAGTGTGGATGAAAAATTTCTTTTCAACTATGCCCATACTTTTATCATGCCCGAATTGCAAAGGATACCCGGAATGGGTTTTGCCGAAGCCATCGGCAGCCGCGCCTTTGCCATCCGTGTCTGGCTGAACCCCGACCGGATGCGGGCTTATAAAATTGCTGCAGAGGATGTACTCAAATCGATCGATGAACAAAGTGTACTGGCCCGTCCGGGTCGTGTGGGATTGAGCTCCGGTAAAACGGCGCAATCGCAGGAATATGTTTTTACCTATAAAGGCTGGTACAATAAACCCGAGCAGTATGAAGATATCGTGATCCGCGCCACAGCTGATGGACAGATCCTGAAACTGAAAGATATTGCCCGGGTGGAAGTGGGCAGTGAGTTCGTGGATATCTATTCCAATAAAGACGGACACCCGGCTGCTTCTGTGGTATTGAAACAGAGTCCGGGCAGTAATGCCAGTAAAGTAATTGAGGATGTAAAAGCCAAGCTTGAAGAACTGAAAAAAGATTTTCCACCCGGGATTGATTATGAAATCAACTACGATGTATCCCGTTTTGTGCATGCTTCTATTGATAAAGTAATGCATACCCTGATCGAGGCCTTTATCCTCGTGGCCCTCGTGGTCTTTCTCTTCCTGGGTGATCTGCGTTCCACCATCATTCCCATTCTGGCCGTACCGGTTTCGCTGATCGGTGCCTTTATGCTGATGAGTCTGTTCGGACTCAGTATCAACCTCATCACTTTGTTTGCCCTCGTGCTGGCCATCGGAATCGTGGTGGATGATGCCATCGTGGTGGTGGAAGCCGTGCATGTGAAAATGGAAACCGAACAATTATCACCCTTTGCAGCAGTAAAGAAAGTAATCGGTGAAATCAGTGGCGCCATCATTGCCATTACCCTGATCATGATCTCGGTATTTGTACCTGTGGCTTTCATGACCGGACCCGTGGGTGTATTGTACCGGCAGTTTTCACTCACCATGGCTTCTGCGATTTTAATTTCAGGTATTGTGGCTCTGACCCTGACCCCGGTGCTCTGTGCCATGCTGCTGAAGAATCATCATCTGCATCCCAAACGGAAATCACCGGTGACCATGTTTCTCGACTGGTTCAACCGGAATTTTGAAAAAGGAACGGGAAAGTACACGCGCTTCTTATCAATGATTGTAAATCGCAAACTGGTTACTTATGGGATGCTGGTATTATTTGCGCTGGGTATCATGGGCGTGAATAAAATACTTCCGGCCGGATTTATTCCCAGTGAAGACCAGGGACAGGTATATGCCATCATCCAAACCCCTCCGGGTACCACGCTGGAACGTACCAATCAGATCGCGGGACAATTACAGGCCATTGCCAGAAAGATTGAAGGGGTTTCTTCGGTTACCTCGCTGGCAGGTTATGAAATCCTTACCGAAGGTCGCGGATCCAATGCCGGTACCTGTCTGATCAATCTGCGCGACTGGTCCGACAGAAAAGAATCGGTGAAGCAGATCGTCCGCGAACTGGAAGAAAAAACAAAGGACCTGCCCGCACATATTGAATTCTTTGAACCACCGGCTGTACCGGGTTATGGTACATCAGATGGATTTTCTGTACGACTGCTCGATAAACACAGTGATGTGGACTATCAGGAATTTGACCGGGTGAATGCCGATTTTGTGGAAGCACTGAAAAAAAGAAAGGAACTCAGCGGACTCTTCTCTTTTTATTCAGCCAAATATCCGCAATATGAAATTGTACTGAATAATGAACTGGCCATGCAGAAAGGCGTATCACCGGGAGCAGCCATGGAAAACCTGAATGTACTGATCGGCAGTACCTATGAACAGGGCTTTATCCGATTCAATAATTATTACAAAGTCTATACACAGGCCGGACCTGAATTCCGCAAACAGCCATCGGATATCCTGAATCTGTTTATTAAAAACGATAAGGGAGAGATGGTGCCTTATTCAGCCTTTATGAAAATAGTCAAGACCCAGGGGCCGAATGAAATATCAAGATACAATCTATACAATTCTTCATTGATCAACGGAGTGCCGGCCAGGGGCTATTCATCCGGAGATGCCATCAACGCGGTGAAGGAAGTGGCCGCGAAAAACTTACCTCGTGGGTATGATATTGCCTGGGAAGGATTATCCTATGATGAAGCAAGAAGAGGCAATGAAGCCCTCTACACATTCCTCGTGGTATTATTCTTTGTGTACCTGATACTGGCTGCGCAGTATGAAAGCTTTCTGCTTCCGTTTGCTGTATTATTATCCATCATTCCGGGTGTGGCCGGATCTTTCTTCCTGCTCAAGGCCATGGGACTGGCCAATGATGTATATGCACAGGTGGGATTGATCATGCTGGTGGGATTATTGGGAAAGAATGCCGTACTGATTGTGGAGTTTGCCGTGCAGAAACATAACCAGGGCTTGTCTGTACTGGAGTCTGCCATTGAAGGAGCCCGTGCCCGGTTCAGGCCCATTATCATGACTTCCTTTGCCTTTGTGGCGGGATTGATTCCATTGGTATTAGCCAAGGGCGCCGGTGCCGTTGGGAATCATACCATTGGTACTTCAGCATTGGGAGGCATGTTATTCGGCACCATCTTCGGAGTACTCGTGGTACCCGGACTCTATTACATTTTCGGCAGATTACAGGAAGGCGTTCACCTGATCAGGGATGAAGATGAAAATCCATTGAGTGAGGACCTCGTATCCAATACATCAGATGCCGCCCTCAGCAGGCGTATTAAAAAAATTATCAAACGAATCCGCAAAAAAGATGATCAAGAAAATAAAGCAAACAATGAAAACAAAGATGTTCAGGAATAAACAGCTATGGCTCTTCTTACTGGTGCTGGGTCTGGCATCCTGTAAGACTCCCCTACTCAGTAACCGGGAAGTCCGGACCGCTTTACCTGAAACCTATAGCTTGTCGAAGGACACGACGAATATGGCCAATCTTTCCTGGAAAAAATTCTTCCGGGATTCTTTACTGGGTTCGCTGATTGATACGGCCCTGCAGCATAATCAGGAATTGGCCTTATCCCAACTGGAGATTGATATCCGTCAATTTGAAACCCTGGCCACCCGTGGCGAGTACCAGCCCTTTCTGCAATGGAAGGCAGCCGCAGGTGCCGATCATTCCGGAAAATATACATTCAATGGCATGTCAGAGGAGGATGTGAAGAACAGTCCGGATAAGGGTCCCCGTTATATCGGTGATTTTCCCTTGATCGCCAGTTTCTCCTGGGAACTGGATATCTGGAAAAAATTACGGAATACCAATAAAGCCGCCTGGTTAAGGTATATGGCTTCACAGGAAGGAAGAAATTTTCTGATCACGCAAACCGTGGCGGAGATTGCTTCTTCCTATTATGAGCTGGTGGCATTGGATAATCTCTTGCAGATGCTGGAGCAGAATGCGGAATTACAAAAAAATGCATTGGATGTGGTGAAGCTGGAAAAAAATGCGGCACGGGTCACACAGCTGGCAGTGAATCGTTTTGAAGCACAGTTATTATACACCCGCAATCTGCAATTTGATATCCGGCAAAAAATTGTGGAGGCGGAAAACAGGATTCATTTCCTGACCGGTAAGATGGAAGGTCCTATCCGGCGCATCTCTGAACCAGAGGAAACTGCATCTGATTTTGCAACAGCAGGTTTACCGGCAGACCTGCTCCGCAATCGTCCGGATCTGCGGGCTGCAGAGACAGAACTGGCCGCAGCAAAACTGGATGTACAGGTGGCCAGGGCGAATTTCTATCCTTCCTTGCGATTGAGTGCTGCTGCGGGATTACAGGCATTCAATCCGCTCTATGTATTCCGGCCCGCTTCATTGTTGTATGGCGTGGCAGCTGATATGGCTGGTCCCCTGATCAATAAAAAAGGAATCAGGGCGGCTTACCAAACCGCCAATGCCAAACAAATGCAGGCGCTGTATGGGTATGAGCAAAAAATCCTGAATGCTTATCTGGAAGTAAGTAATCAGCTGGCTGCATTGGATAATTATGGCAAGAGTGTGGAGACCAAGCAGAAGGAAGTGGAGATTTTGAATCAGTCCATCGGCATTTCCAATAATCTCTTCCGTTCGGCCCGGGCGGATTATATTGAGGTATTGCTTACCCAGCGGGAAGCACTGGAATCTAAAATTGATCTCATTGAAATCAGATTAAAGAAATGGCTGGCCCTCGTGAATTTGTATAAATCTTTGGGTGGAGGATGGAAATCCTGATGAAATAAAAATCCCGCAGTGAATGATCTTTTGATCATTTACTGCGGGAATATTTTAATGAAAGGGGGTTATTCAAAGTTATTTTCCTTTGAGAAAAAACTTAAAGCTTCTTCAACACCACCTGCTCCGCCTGTTTGGCCACCACCAGATTATAAAACTCCCGGAGATCGGTATAGGATGAAGCCGGGAAACTGGTTTTATTGATTTCCAGCTGACAGGTAATTTTAATATTGCTTCCGCCTGCAGAAGATTTATAGGTAAATACAGCCCCTTCATCCGGCATCTTGATCACTGTTGGTTTGGGCAGTTCCTCCACTTTATATCCTGCCGGAACAGTAATGCTGATTGTGTACAAAGCATCGTTCAGGTAAGGCATTTCCACCGGATACAAACGGGCAGGCGAACGAAGCGGATTCTGTTTGAGCCGGCCGCTAAGTACCGGATCCAGGTAATAAATATCCGCTGCAGCGCCCGGAACCGAGAGATCATATTTCAAGGTTACCGGCATTTCGGACACATTCAAAGAATCAATCACGAGGTTTTTGACGACGATATCTTTTCCCGGATCAGATTCCTGTAATTGCCGGATAAAGGATTCCTTCCCATCTTTCTTTATTTTTCTCCGGGTATCAACCGATTCATAA
Organism: Chitinophagaceae bacterium; assembly: GCA_035439185.1. GTDB lineage: Bacteria > Bacteroidota > Bacteroidia > Chitinophagales > Chitinophagaceae > JJ008. Next base: position 3,376 of record DAORJS010000089.1, on the reverse strand, counting down.
TAGCCCTGTTGCTGGTTCACGGTAGCGTTCCATTGTGACTTTCCGTCAAAGCTCATTTGCAAGGTGGTTTTTGATTTTTCCAGCAGCTGGTCAGATCGCATATTGATATCAGTGGCGGCTGCATCCACCAGTTTGGCAAGACCATTATAACAGCCCGGATCAATTTTGCCAAACCCATGCATGGGTTCAGCGGCATCCAGCCAATATTCCTGGCCATCAATCATGGCGCGGCAGATTACATAATTGAAACGACGGAGGACCGGATATTTGGGATAGATCAATCCTCTTTCTTTTCTGCTCAGGATGATGGGATCGGCTTGTACACCGGCTGCCCGGAGCATGGCGGTCAGTAAGAGATTGATCTCGGCCACGCCCCCGGATTTTTTATTAAATGCATCTTTCAAAGACTGATCGGTATATAACTGCCAGTAATCAGTACATTGAAACTGATCCCTGAAAAATGCATGGATATTCCGGGCCTTGGCCAGGTTGGTTGTCGCGCTGCCCAGTACTGGTGTCAGTTCAGCAGACAACCAGTTAGCTGCTTTGTTCAGTTCGCCACCGAAATCCTCACTCTCCAATAAGGATTTAACCATATCCTGCCAGGTGGACAGCATTTTAATTTCCGTATAAGGCTCGCGGTAACCGGCAAATTGAAATTCCAGTTTTGACATATAGTTGAAAACGCTGCTGCTGTATGGTTCTGTTTTCAGGGCCATTGTATTCTTCATCCCCCAGCGGAATTCAGTTACCCCGCAGGTGACATTCAGGGTTTCACTTTCATTACCCGCGCTGCTGTATCCCGCCACATCCTTGGGTTGGGTGATGACAAAGCTGCCGGACTTATCATTTTGTTCTTTGATGTAGAAGGATTGTGTTCCCTGTCCGACGAGGATATAATTCAGAAACTGTGGAATCGCCACCGTGTATTCACTCCAGGCCACGGGGATCACATCCTGAAAATACCAGGGCTGGAGGTTAAAAATAAAATCGGAGGTAATCTTGTATTCATATTCAATAATGGACCCTTCTTTCACCTGCGGGAAGGCGAATTTTTTCACCACCGTGAACTTATCCTTTTTCTCGCGGTAGAGAGAACCCGCCATATCCACTTTCTCAGTGGTCACGGCTCCGCCATCCAGGTTATAAGTGGCGGCACGCATATTATCCAACAGTTCTTCCCGGTCGCCATTGGCGTATAATTCGATTTCCACCTTGGCCTGATCATAACCGGCTTTATTCAGAATCAGGATCCTCCGTAGTCTTTTAAATTCAAGGGCCAGTCCGCCCTTGCGACTTCCTTTTACCTGGGTGCTGCCTACATCAGCCAGAACGATGGCTTCGGTGCTGCTGTCTACCGGAAAATCGGTGACGGTAAAATCAGCGGCGGTGATCTTTCCGAATTTGATTTCTCCGGCGGGTTGCGCATGAACGAATGAGGTGAATAAAATCGCAGCTAAAAAAAATGCATATCTCATGAAAGCAGTTTTGGAGGTGAACGTATTACCTAATATACTGATTTTTCTCCATCAACAGAAGCATCGGCCCGGGTCAGGGGGATCAGTGCTATTGGCGCTTTACAGTTTCCCATACTGGACAATGATGGGATAGCCGGTCAGTTTTTCCAGATCCCTGATAAACCCTTCTTTGAATGCGCTGCCCCAGTTCCAGAAGCTAAGGCCCAGATTCCCGAAGGCCCATAAAGGTTCAAATTGATAGCCTGTGATGGATTGCTCCTGCTGGCAACCCGGACAAATGATCAGCTCTTTACCGGTTTCCTGTATCCATTCTTCCAGGGCCTGTCCCCATTCAGTATCAATGATGTTTTCACCACAATGCGGACAATGGATCGCTTCCAGTCCCGGTTGGTAGAAAACCTGTCTGCCGACATGCAGCTCCACCCCGTTCACAGAGAAATTTAAAATATCATCCCCCGGTTCCTGTAGAGCCTCGTGATAATGTGGACCCGGTGGATAACCTTGATGCTGACCAAGCACCGCATCTGTTAACTGATCTGCAATAATTTGCTTCCCGATAAGGAAATGGATGATGCGTTCAGCCATCGCCGGGGCGGCAGATGCTGAAACTTTAGTGATTATTATTTTACTGTATGTATCTCCCATTGCAGACTAATTATTGTCAGGTAACTTTGTTACCAAGATTATGAGCGCTTCAACTGAATATCCGGTGCACCCCAAATAATAAAACCGGTGCGAGTGTTATCATGGCCCAGATCATGAAATTGACTGGAACCCATTGGAAATAATAATTCAATACGAAACCGGTCAGACTGATAATTGAAATAATAATGGAGTCGACTGCATACACCTGCTCCTCTGAAAAACGCTCCAGATGTACTTCATTCATTTCCCTGACGCTTTCCATATATCGCTTGCCCGGTAAATAAGCGCCTACCATGGTCAGGTTCTGCGCGATATAAATACTGGAGATTCCCAACAGAAAAAACTCCAGAAAAGCCAGGATGCTATCGGATAGGGCAGGCAGGTTTTCAATATCCCGGTATCGGTAGAGTTTTAAGAAATTGTCAGCAGCCAAAACCAATATGATGACTGAACTCCAGATACTCAGTATCACCCTGGATCCCCTGGTCAGTGTACTATTTGAAAAAGCATGGTACACAGAAAAAACGGATACGCAGATATTGACAAAAATTAAAAACTTAACAAACAGGGAACCGCTATCGAAATAATTATTGGCGAAAATCCAATAGTTGATGGCGAAAGTCAGCAGCAGGGTTATTCCTTCCGTGAGTTTTTTCGTGATCGCCGTGAATTGAACCACCATCGCAATGATGATAAATATTCCTAAAAAGAAATAGGGCCATAGTTCAAGATGTTCTTCAAATATGTATTGTTTCTCCCTTCGGCCAGGAGCAAATGCAAAAAAACTGAGCATATAGGCAGCAGCTGCTGTACCAAGCACCGTGGACCATTTCTGACATAGCCTACGGTACTCAACAATCAACCCGGCCAGTATGGCGATAAAATTTAACTGAATAAGCTTCAGGCCTGAACGATTGGCTTTGGTGAAAAGAAATATGGTTGCGGAAATAACTCCCAGGATCAGCAGGGCCAGTAAAAATTTAGACCCGGGATATTGCCTGGAAAGCCAGGATTTTTTTTGTCTCACTATTTAAACAGAGGGTTGATGGTCCCGTAATTTATTAAAAAATACTATCGGGAGCTTCCTGGCGAATATTTTAAAATGATTCGCTTTCAAAGGCAGGTAGGTGATTAGCAACCCCGGCCCCGCCGGTTATTTTCTTGCGGACTGCATTTAGTAAGTAATCAATACTTCCCGGTACAGTTCGTCACCCGGTGGAATAACAACTGGTATAAACGTAAGATAGGATGGT
>DAORJS010000088.1:0-9396 GCA_035439185.1 Chitinophagaceae bacterium | reverse complement strand
CTCGATCAGAATAAAACATTACTTCAGAATGGAGGAAATGCATTTAAACGTGGCGATTTATCCATGCTGGCCGGTGTACAATTCAAGGTACTGGCCTTCAGGCTGAGTGCCCGTTATGCTATCGGTTTGAATAATATCGGAGATCTTCCCGATGAAGACGATTGGAAAAGCAAGGGCTTCCAGGTATCCGTTGGATTGGCCCTCTAATATTATCTCCAACCCTTATGAAAGGCCCTTCCGTCAGGAAGGGCTTTCTTTTTGGTAGAATTACATCCATTTTGGCAGAACAAAAGAGCCGGGCATAAATCTTGGCAATACTGAATTGGCGTTATATTTTTACCGCCTGCCCTGATCAAGGGGCATTTTGGCAGATTGAACTGAAGAATTGATTATGAAGAATTTAGAACAGTTTTTATTAAAAGCGGAAGATGATATGGACTTTTTACCCATCATTCCGCTCAATGAAAGTGAACAGGATGACCCTAATGGAATTGAAATACCTGCAGAATTAGCCTTATTACCATTAAGGAATACTGTTCTCTTCCCCGGTGTGGTTTTACCTATCACCGTAGGAAGGGATAAAAGTATCCGGGCCGTGACCGATGCCTACAAAGGCGATAAACTGATTGGGGTGGTCGCCCAGAAAGACAGCAATACGGAAGACCCGGAAATGAGCGACCTTGAAAAAATAGGTACCGTGGCCCGGATCGTAAAACTGATCAAGATGCCCGATGGCGGCACAACGATCATCATCCAGGGAAAGAACCGCTTCCTGATCGAAAATATTTTTTCCGACGATCCTTATTTCAAGGCGAAAATCCAGAAACTGGAAGAAGAAGAATCTCCCAAGGATGAGGATTTCAATGCCTATGTGGCCAATATCAAGGACCTGGCCGCTGATATCGTTCAGTTGTCTCCGAATATTCCGGCCGAAGCTTCCATCATCCTGCGGAATATTGAAAACCCTTCTTTCCTGATTCATTTTGTATCCAGCAACCTGAATACCGATATCCGGGATAAACAACGCCTGCTGGAACTGAATCATATCCGGGAAAGAGCCGACTTGCTGATGAAGCTGCTGCAAAAGGAACTGCAGTTCGCTGAACTCAAGAACAAAGTCACCACCAAAACAAAAACGGAAATTGATAAGCAGCAAAGGGAATATTTTCTCCAGCAGCAACTCAAGAGCATCAAGGAAGAACTGGGCGGAGATACCAATGCCCAGGAGATAAAGGAAATGCAGAAAAAGGCCGAAGCCAAGAAATGGCCGGAGGCTGCCAAAGAATTATTCAAGAAAGGAGCCGAGAAACTGGAAAGGATGCATCCGAGCACGCCGGATTACTCCGTGGTGTATAACCACCTCGATCTGATGCTCGATCTTCCCTGGGAAGATTATACAGAAGATCATTATGATCTTAAAAAAGCAGAGAAAACACTCGATACCGATCATTATGGAATGCATAAGATCAAGGAAAGAATTCTGGAATACCTGGCCGTACTCAAACTGAAAGGGGATATGAAAAGCCCCATCCTCTGTTTTGTGGGTCCTCCGGGTATTGGTAAAACCTCCCTCGGAAAGAGCATTGCAGCGGCGATAGGCCGTAAATATGTAAGACTCAGCCTGGGTGGTTTACACGATGAAAGTGAGATCCGTGGTCATCGGAAAACTTATATCGGTGCCATGCCCGGCAGAATCCTGCAATCATTGCGAAAAGTAAAATCATCCAATCCCGTGATGATCCTGGATGAAATTGATAAAGTAGGCAGCGACCATCGTGGTGATCCATCCTCAGCCTTACTCGAAGTACTGGATCCTGAACAGAATCATAGTTTCTATGATAATTACCTGGAGATGGAGTATGACCTCAGCAAAGTACTTTTTATCGCAACGGCGAATAACCTCCAGAATATTCAACCCGCTTTGCGCGACCGGTTGGAGATTATTGACCTCAGCGGTTATGCTGTGGAAGAAAAAGTTGAAATTGCCAAAAGACACCTGCTGCCCAAACAAAGGGAACAACATGGTTTGAAAAACAGTGTTTTCAAAATCAGCGATAAAGTACTGGAACAAATCATTCAGGATTATACCCGCGAAAGCGGAGTGCGGGAACTGGACCGGCAACTGGCCTCCATTATGCGCTATCAGGCTAAACAACTGGCCTCAAAAGGTCAATTGAAAAATATGCTGACTGCTGCAGATATCGAAAAGATCCTGGGTAAGCCCAGATACAGCAATGATATTTATAAAACGGTGAACATGCCCGGTGTAGCAGTTGGACTGGCCTGGACCTATGTAGGCGGTGATATTCTTTTCATCGAAACCAGTCTGAGTGATGGAAAAGGGGAATTGAAATTAACCGGTAACCTGGGGAATGTGATGAAGGAAAGTGCCAGTACCGCATTGACCTATTTACAATCCAATGCCAAAAAATATAAACTCGACAGCAAATTATTCGAGAAGAAAAATATACATATTCACGTGCCTGAAGGAGCCGTTCCAAAAGACGGGCCCAGTGCCGGTATCACCATGATGACCGCGATTGCCTCTGCCTTAACGGGTAAAAGGGTTAAACCCTTCCTGGCCATGACCGGTGAAATCACCCTGCGCGGCCAGGTATTACCGGTAGGAGGGATCAAGGAAAAAGTACTGGCAGCCCGCCGGGCAGGATTAAAAGAAATCATCCTTTGCTGGCAGAATGAAAAAGATGTGGAAGAAATTGAGTCGGCCTTTATCAAAGGGATTAAGTTCCACTTTGTAAAAAACATGAGTCAGGTACTGGAACTGGCCCTTGTGGAAAAATAATTAATCAACACTGCAGGCCTGTTGTTCTGCAGAGGAACTCCTTTTCGAAATCATTACAGGAATCCGCTTCATTTCAGAAGCGGATTTCCTTTTTCAAAGCTGTATTTTCGTTGGGCCTTGAAATATATTCTTTCCATATCTTTTTTTATAATCGCAATTGCAGGTCAATCCCAGACACTGGGCGGGAATGCAGTTTTCAATTTTCTCAAACAGTCCAATACACCCCAGTTGACAGCTCTGGGCGGAGTGAATATCTCACAGCTTTCGAATGATGCCGGACTGGCATTCAATAATCCGGCCCTGCTGAAATCCTCCATGCATACACAGTTGAATACCGTATTTAACCTGCAGTATGCCGGCATTAAAGTGTATCATACTTCCTTTGCCTTCCGCAACGAAAAACTGAACACCAATTTTTTATGGGGACTCCATTATTTCGATTATGGAAACAGCACCGCCACAGATGCGTCGGGTAATATCCTCGGGAGTTTTCGTCCACGTGACTGGGTGATGCAGGTTGGGGCTTCCCGTTCCTATGGCAATCGTTGGAATTATGGTGTCAATCTGAAATTCATCAGTTCGGCTTATGGCATTTACCGGTCCAATGGAATGGCTGCTGATGTGGGACTACTGTACACTGATTCCGCCGGTTTATTCAGTGCATCCGTGCTGGTAAAAAATATGGGCACCCAGTTTAAAACTTATCCCGGTGCCGGAGCAGAAGACCTGCCCTTTGATTTCCAGATCGGGTTCACCAAAAGAATGGCCAAAGCGCCTTTTGGTATTTCACTCACCGGTCAACGGGTCCATCGTTTTAATATCCGCTATGAGGACACGCTTTTTAACAATGAAAATGGTTTCCCCAATGCGACCAGCGGAAAATTCACTGCGGGAAAATTGCTGGATCACCTGATACTGGGCACTACCATTTATATGGGCGATCATGTGGAAATTCAGGCCGGGTATAATTTTTTGCGAAGAAGGGAACTGAATACCGGCAATGAAGGCAATGGTCTGAATGGATTTTCATTGGGCGTTGCAGCCAAATTGGGCAAAATAGATATCCGGTATGCCCGGGCCTATTATCAATCCAATACCGCGTTTAATCAATTGGGATTAAACCTGACCCTGAACAAATATTTTAGTCTGGGAAAATTCGGCCAGCGCATCGGCTGGTAATCAATCAATCATTTTATATACTTCAAAAGCTTCAGCCAGCAAATGATTGCATTGCACACCCCGGACTTTGGCGAGTGAGCGGATAAAATCTGCTGACATATAATTACGGTGAGATTGAGATTGATAAGATTGAACTGCCTTTACTTTTTTTTGTAAAAATTCTTCAGCTATCGGTATAAAATAGGTGGAATGAAAGCTGCTGTGATTCCAGGGCAGTTCATATCCGAGCAGGGTACAGTGTTTGAATGCCCGTTGTGCTTCAGTATGTATGACCTGGTGATCCTGATGCTGATCAGAAGCAGAAGGAATAAAAACCAGCTCCGGATGAAGCTGTTTATTTAATTGAACCATTTCCTCCAGAATAGCCTGTCTTTGCTGATCAAAAGTCCTGACTTCAAAGTCGTAAAAGAACAGTTGCGTCTCATCAATTCCGAGTTCACGGGTAGCTATCCTGCATTCTTTTTCCAGCGTATCGGGTGCAAGACCGGCTGGCAATGATTTTTGACAGAGCGAAAACGCAGCATAGGATACCCTGCTGCCTTCCTTAACATAACGGGCCAGGGTAGCCCCGCATCCCAGTTCTCCATCATCTGTGTGGGGAGCCAATACCAGTATGTTTGCAGGAACAGTCATGCCTAAAGATAATATTATTCCCGGATGAGGTAACTGGTATCCCGTAAGAGTTTAAGTTGTTGTTTGAATTGCCGGTTCAGAAAAATCCGGAACTGGTTCACATGCGATTGTCCGGTATAATAACCGGCATAATCACTCCCGGGAATCAGCATGGCATTGATCGTCATGAACTGATACCGGTCATCAAATGGTTTTTTTAATTCGCGGATTCCATGATCACCCATCAGCAGGATCACCGGCGGACTGGCTGATCCTTTCAGAATAGAATCAATCAAAGTCAGCAGTTTCCTGTTACTGTATTGCAGGTAACCAATCCGCCTTGCCGTATCATGATAGTGAAAATCACCAAGCATGGAGACCGGATAGAGATTCCCTGCACTGTCGTAATAAAGCGGATGATGCGGCATCACCAGGTGGGTGTACACGAATTTGGGCACACTGCTTTTTTTACTGACCAGCTTTTCTGTCAAGGCATATAATTTTTCATTATTGATCTGGTCCGCATATTTATATCGGTGAATCACCGATGGCATATGAAAACTGGTGGCCAGATGGTACCAGAGATCTTTCACAACCCGCCGGGTAAATGTCTGGGCCGTGATGGGAACCGTTTTTTGAGGCAGAAAAGTGGGAGTGGTATAAGATGGATTCCCGTCAAAACTGAAAATTGAATAATTATAAAACCGGTACCCCTCTTTTTCTAAAAAAGAAAGGAAGGGACTCTGACGCATCCTGTTCATACAGATTTCCAGATCCTTTTTATCGTGATTACTTCCCGTTAATCCGGGTAAATAATCCATCAAAAGGAGTGAGGCTAATGAAAATGCCGTGAAATTATAATTGCTGCGGCTGCTGTCAATAATATGAAACCCTCTTTTTTTCAGTTGCATTTCAAAACCGTTGTTGTCATAACCCAGTAAGTCCTTTACGGCGTCTTTACCCGGGTAGCCATCTGCCAGCAGCAGGTAGATATCAGGTTTTGGACAATGTATGCAGGGATGCAGCATGGTTTCGCCAGCTGTTTCAGTTTTTTTATGGTTGAAGGAATAAATCAGCAGCTGAACCAGATCGATACTGATCAGCAGGAGAAACAACAGATTCAGGTAAAGAACGGGTTTATCCGGAATCGTCTTTCTTTTTTTGAGCAGGATGAATAATACGAGAAAACCCAGCAGGGAAACCGGTATTATAAAACTGTATTTATTGATAAAGGAACCTGGAAACAGATCGCGGAAAAGATCCTGCACGGCCCCGAAAAAAAACTGGTAAGCCAGCAGGGAGAATGCAATTAACGCTGCTTTGCGGAACTGCCGGTAAAACAGGTAAAAAAATAAAAGCAATCCGATGGAAACTCCCAGATAGAACAAAAGCAGCATCGCCGCTCCTGTTACCGGCACCAGCCCGGCATTTTCATTCAGCCCATGCAACACAAAAAAAACCGGAAGCAGGAATAAAAAAAAAGGGTATTTCAGCAGTAGTTTTTTCATCTTAGTCTGCAGCCTGGTTCTTTTGATTTTCAGCTGCATTTTTAATCGCCTGCTGCCTGACCAGTTCCGTGATTTTATCTTCCAGCCTTTTCAGGCGGGCAAAGAGTTTCAAAATAATAAACAGGAAGAAAAGAATACAGCTATAGAATAATAAATCAGCTCCACGTCCCACCCCCAGTTTTTTGGCAATAACATTGGTATAATCAGGAAAGAGGATAAAGAAGATGCCGAGCCCTGCAAAAATCACCAGTGCAGCCAGATCGATCAGGGCATTGCGGAAACGGGATACATAGTATGTGAAAATAATCACCACCCCGCTGATCAGTAAAACCTGGATGCCGTTCATTTGAAAATTTTGTTTAAAAGTATATCAAAAAAGATTCTGAAACTTCCCCATGCGGATTGCCCTTTCGTTTTAGAGTAAGAACTGTACTGAATATTGACCGGTACTTCTTTATAACGGAACTTTTTTTTACGAACCTCTGCTATGATTTCAGTGGCATGGGCCATACCGGTCTGCCTGAGTCTGATTTTTTGGGCCGCCGCAGCCGTCATTGCCCTCATGCCATTATGCGCATCGGATAGCAGCAATCCGGTAAAAATATAATTGACCAGCCGGGCAAACCGTAATAATCTTTTTCTTCCGGCAGGAATATTGCTGTCCTTACTTAAAAATCTTGATCCCAGTGCAATATCGGCTTCACCGCTTACCAATGGTTGCAGCAGGTTATCAATATCAGCAGACTGGTGCTGACCATCCGCATCAAAGGTTACGATATAAGCGGCCTGTTTGGAAAGGGCATAATCAAAACCGGTTTGCAGCGCCGCACCCTGACCCAGGTTGATCGAATGACGCAGCACCGTTACCGGCAGGTCTTTTAATAAAGGTTGTAGAGCGGTACCTGATCCGTCATCCACCACGATGATCCGGTGTTGAAGGGGTATCAATCCCTGCAGGACATCCCTGATGATTTTTTCTTCATTATATGCAGGTATAATGATAAAAACCGGTTTTGATTTATCGGGGTGCCACATAAAGGGTATAAAAGTAAAATCCATTCAGTTGCCCCGCAAGTTCCGTTCCGGGATGCTCAATAAAGGGCTGATAGTGTTTTTGCTGCTCCGCTCCAATTATGGCCAGCAGGATCACTGGTTTACTGGTTTGAAAATTTCCTGGCTGGTTCAACCATTCCGGTTTTTCAAGTACCGGCGCCTGCAGCGATAGTGCATTCCGGTAATTGGCGTAATAAAGAGATCCGGAAACCACCGTTTCAGCGGGTCCGGTCACTGCTATTTTCTTTTTAATAATCTCCTTTGCATAATCCAGGAATAACTTTTCAGTTTTCCAGTAGTAATCTTCCTTACCGAATTTAATTACCCGGTTGAAAGTAAATGCAATTCCCCTCACTGCTTCGGGTAAGAGCAGAAAGGGTAAAATCGTAATCAATAAACTGATCCGGCTACTGACTTGATTTTTATAATAAGAAAATGCCATAAAGATGACCAGTTGAATCAATATATCAGCCAATCCATAATAACGGGCATCTTCAATATAGGTCCACCAGCGATCCGGTGGAATCAGTTCCTTGTCAACCAGTAAAGAAAGCCCTGCCAATACCAGACTGATCGCCAGCACCAGCGACAGCGATAAAAAAATGAAGGTTCTTTGAATGGTTGCCGCTTTCAGTCCTTTACTGAAACAGGATCTGGCGGCAATAATGCTGAGTGATAAGAGTAAAATGACATGGATAATCCGAAGCAGGTTCATCACATTACTCATACCAGCCGGTGGAAGTTTACGTAAAGTATTCGGTGTGATAAAACTGCAGGGAATCAGCGGATGAACCCTTAACAGATGTTCCGGAAAAAATCCCCGGCCGGTGGCGCTGATATAAGTGCCAGCCCCGCTAATGCTTTTCTGATAGAGGTATAGTCCGGTAATACCAGCCAGTACAATTGTAAAAATCGCCAGGGCACCCCGCCTGATGCCGGCTTCCTGATTTTGCAAGGCATAGAGAAAAGCAAATACCGGTATTACAAATACAACAGGGAAGAAAAGGTATTTCATACTGGCTGCACCCAATAAGCATATAGCTGTGCCCGCAATGGTAATATAGCTGTATTTTTTTTTCCTGAGGGCTGATAACAGCAGTGCAATGGCCCCTAAAAAAAAGGCAACCGCAATACTGTCCGTTGAACCGGTATAATAAAAATAATAGATAAAAAAAGTAGTCAGTAATGTAAACAGATTAATAACAGCAACCGGACTACCCAATTGCCAGAGGATTTTCCTGCACAACAGGATAATGGAAATGGCAGAAAGCATTTCGAGAATCATACAGGCAGGCAGGTATTCTTTACCACATAAGAGATAAAAAGGGGCCAGCAGAAAAGAATAACCCGGGGGCCAGTTAACCAGCGGGATATAAACAGGGCTGCCCAGATCGCTGATCCGGGAAACTGCAGTACTGATGCCATGACCGTTGGTGAAATGCTGCGTGGCAATGACCTGAAAACTGGTATCAAAAAAACTATCCAGGTAAAAATGCAGCTGAAAAAACCTTGCGGCAATCGCCAGCAAAACCACCGTTATGGAAAACCGCGGGTCACTGAATATTCTGAACCATATGGCATTGGCCTTCTGCATTGATTTACCAGAGTGCTTTTTCCGTAAGATATGTGCTCGAGTCCTTTAACATCGGTAAATGCTGTCCGAACTGTTTGTTTAAGATCACCCTGAAAGTATTTACAAATGACATTTTGTTATAAAAAGGGTTTTGACCGGCTCCGGGCAGATGAATGGCGCAAAGATTCATGAAATAATATTGATGCGGCGCTTCCTTATCAAACTGCCTGAACCCATGATCACTGACCAGTAAAATGATAGGCGGCTTGCGGGCATTTTTTAAAATATGATCAATCAGGGATAACAACCGCTGATTACTATATAGCAGATGTTCTGTGTATTCCTGTTTGATTCTTTCAAAACCGGGGAGGCTATCATTATACACCATCGGTTTCCCGTTCCGGTCCACATAATATGGATGGTGTGGCCGGCTGAAATGCGAATAAATAAACCGGGGTTTTGGGGAAACACGTAAGGCTTCCAGACGGGTCAGGCTATCCGTGGTTTCATCATTCAGAAAAGTTAAGCGGGTCAACCGGTCGGCCGTAGACTTACTGAAAAAATTAAAACCGGCATCAAAACGAAAACGGTTGATAAATGTGCCGAATGTGAGAATGCGCCCCCGGGGATGGAAATAAAGATTGTTCACTGCTTTTTTCTCTCCTTCC
>DAORJS010000087.1:0-9495 GCA_035439185.1 Chitinophagaceae bacterium | reverse complement strand
ATGGAAAAACTCACCGGAAAAAAATTCGGTGACCCGAAAAACCCACTGCTCTTATCTGTTCGTTCAGGCGCCCGCAAAAGTATGCCCGGTATGATGGAAACGGTATTGAATGTGGGTCTGAATGATACCACTATCCAGGGAATCATTGAACAAAGCGGAGATGAACGATTTGCCTATGATGCTTATCGCCGGTTGATCATGATGTATGCCGATGTGGTGATGGAAAAAGGTTCCGGAATTGAGCCCAAAGGAAAAGGCATCCGTAAAACACTGGATGAACAACTGGAAAGAATCAAACATAACCGCGGTTATAAAATCGATACGGAACTCACAGCGGCTGAACTAAAAGAACTGGTGAAGGAATACAAAAAAACCGTAAAGAAAATGCTGGGCAAACCCTTCCCCGATGATCCGATGGAGCAAATGTGGGGTGGCATCAGTGCGGTTTTTGCCAGCTGGAACGGAAAGCGGGCGATTGAATACCGCCGGATTGAAAAAATCCCAGATGAGTGGGGCACTGCAGTAAATGTACAGGCCATGGTATTTGGGAATATGGGAGAAGATTGCTGCACCGGTGTGGCGTTTACCCGCAATCCGGGTAATGGTGAAAATAAGTTCTATGGTGAATACCTGGTGAATGCCCAGGGAGAAGATGTGGTGGCCGGTATCCGTACCCCCGCACCAATCAATGAATATTCAAAAAACGAACAGAGCAAACAATTTACCACGCTCGAGAAAGGAATGCCGGAGCAATACAAACAACTATACGAAATACAGCAAAGACTGGAGAAACACTACCACGATATGCAGGATATTGAGTTCACCATTGAAAAAGGGAAACTCTATATGCTTCAGTGCCGGGTGGGAAAAAGAAACGGCGTAGCGGCTGTCAGAATGGCGACCGAGATGTATAAAGAAAAAATGATTGATGCCAAAACCGCCATTATGCGGGTAGGCCCCAATCAACTGGTTGAACTCCTGCTGCCGATGCTGGATCCAAAAGCCGAACTCACTGCACCTATTATTGCCAAAGGATTACCTGCAGGACCAGGTGGTGCAAAAGGCCGGGTGGTATTCAGCTCAGCAGATGCCGTAGAATGGGCGTCAAGAGGTGAAAAAGTGATCCTGGTGCGTGAAGAAACTTCTCCCGAAGATGTGGATGGTATGCACAAAGCGCAGGCTATTCTTACCAGTAAAGGAGGTATGACTTCACACGCAGCTCTTGTTGCTCGTGGTTGGGGTAAATGCTGTATTGTGGGATGCAGTGATATTGAAATCCATACTGAAAACAAAACCATGCATGCCAATAATGGCGTGGTGATCCGGGAAGGTGACTGGATCAGTCTGAATGGAACAAAAGGACAGGTATACGAAGGCAGTATGGCGCTGGTGGATATTGATATCGATAAGAATCAGTCCTATAAAGACCTGATGTTACTGGTGGACAAAGTAAAACAGATCGGCGTAAGAGCCAATTGCGAAACACCGGAAGATGCTACTCATGCCGTGAAATTTGGCGCAGAGGGAATTGGTTTGTTCCGTACTGAACATATGTTCTATGGCGAAGGCAGTGAAGCTCCTTTGTTCCAGTTGCGGAAAATGATCGTGAGCAAGACCGAAAAAGAAAGAAGGGATGCCCTGAATGGTCTGTTCAAATACGTAAAGAAAGATGTAAAGGATACTTTGAAAGTAATGAATGGTTATCCGGTTACCATTCGTTTGCTGGATCCGCCATTGCATGAATTTGTACCGCACGATAAAGAAAAACTCCGTCAGCTGGCCAAAGAACTAGGCATCAGTATGGGCATGCTCAACCGCCGGGTACTGGCCTTGCATGAGAACAACCCGATGCTCGGACACCGTGGAGTACGTTTGGGTATCAGTTATCCGGAGATTACAGAAATGCAGGTACGTGCCATCTTTGAAGCCACGGCTGAATTATTGAAAGCCGGCAAAAAGGCTCTGCCGGAAATCATGGTACCGGTAACCGTGATCTGGCATGAATTAAAGCACCAGAAAGAAATAGTGGACAGGGTTTATGCTGAGGTTTGTAAAAAAACCGGACTGAAAAAGATTCCATATCTCTATGGCACCATGATTGAAACACCACGTGCCGCATTGCGGGCCGAGTACATGGCGAAAGCAGCCGATTTCTTCAGCTTTGGAACCAATGACCTCACACAGATGAGTTTTGGTTTCAGTCGCGATGATATCGGAGGTTTCCTTCCCAAATACCTCGACCTGAAGATCCTGCCTTCTGATCCTTTCCAGACCATTGATCAGGATGGTATCGGTCAGCTGATTAAAGCGGGTACAGAACGTGGTCACCATGCCAAACCCAATTTAAAAGTGGGTATCTGTGGTGAACATGGCGGAGATCCGGAGAGTGTGAAATTCTGTCATCGTATTGGTATGAACTATGTGAGTTGTTCTCCATTCCGTGTACCGATAGCCCGGCTGGCAGCAGCACAGGCAGCGATAGAAACGCCGAGAAAAAAATAAGATTAAGGTTTAGGTTAGTAAAACCCCTGCTGCGAAAGTAGCCGGGGTTTTTAATTGCTTCTGAAAAAAAGTGATGCAATCATTAGTTGGGCTTTTCCTTTTTCAACTTCTTCGCCATCTTTATGGAGTGTTTCAGCGAATTTGTGTTCCTCCAGTCGCTATGCGCAATTACAATATGTTTGGGATCCTTACATTTTTGCTGAACATTCTTCAATGTAGTTTCATAAGCGGTAACATTCGCATCTCCCAGGTAGCCCAGCGTTTTATCCTCCACGCCCTTGATCAGACAACCTCCATAAAGCACTTTCTCTTTTTCGAACCATATCACTATGTTGTCAGATGTATGTCCTTCTCCGGGGTAATAGGTTTCAAAACTATATTGCCCAACCTGGAAAACTGTATCCTTTGTCATCAGGTACTGCGCCCTCTTCTTATCATTCTTTTTGCTCAGTTCATCAGTCAACACGGTGGTATAAGTTGGGATACCCTGCTTCCGGTAATACTCCAACCCGTTTGTTTTGTCGCTGTGCCAGTGGGTGGCAAATGCCATGATCACTTTTTGTCCATGTCTTGCCGCAATCGTATCAAGCAGTGGCTGAAACTGGGTAGTATCCCAGGGGGTATCGAACATCACGACGCCTTTATTTGTAACCAGGTACATACCATGAGCGGGAGTTTTTGAATTTTCGTAGGTATTGTAGGTGGTGTAGATATAAAAGTCACCTGTCAGCTGATGGATTACCAGTTTACCCTCACGATCCTGCCCCTGCAGATCCGGAACCAATTTCAAAAAGAGAAAAAACAGACTGAATAGTTTATATTTCACGGGACGTTTTCTTTTTAGGTTATTGATCTGCCAAAAAAAATGGCGGCTATTATTTTATAAAGATAATTTTTTGTTTTTTACGCAACCCGTATGCTTTTACAGATTTCCTACCTTCGCCAAAACCAGCAACATGGAAATCAAAAACCTCTTCGATCCCTCCGTTAAACAGGAAATCATCAACCGGATCAATACCCTCCATCCCGATTCACAACCCCAATGGGGCAAGATGAATGTTGCCCAGATGCTGGCCCACCTGCAACTCCCTATCGCCATTGCTTATGGCACCCACCAGCCCAAAGGCAGTTTCCTGCTCCGCCTGATCGGACCATTGTTTAAAAGCAAACTCTGGGATGATAAACCCTGGAAACAAGGCCTCCCGACTGATCCTACTTTTATCACGGTGGGAACAAGAAAAGAATTTGAGCAGGAAAAAGCCACCCTGCTGGATTTGATCAACCGTTTCAGCGAAGCAACTATCGTTGGAGAAAAACATCCCATCTTCGGAAAAATGACGAAGGAAAACTGGAGCAAGGCCACCTGGAAACATGTGGATCATCATTTGCGGCAGTTCGGGGTATAAGTTTAACCGCCAAGACGCAAAGGCGCAAAGAAACGCAAAGACAATACTTATAAAATTTTCCGCTGCAAAATGACTACATGCTTTGCGCCATTGCGTCTTAGCGGTTAAACCTTTTATTACCGTTTATCATTTCCTCCCCTGACCATTATCATCCCACCCCATTTATTCCCGCTCTACATTTGTATCCTTCATGAACCTCTGGAAAAATATTATTGGCCGACCTAAATAACCGGACCCCTCCGACCGGTACCATATTTTCCAATAGTGGCCATGCCACATAGTCTCCTTTTACATGAAAACCATCATTGAACCGTTCCGGATCAAATCCGTTGAACCCATCTACTTTACCACCAAAGAAGAAAGAGCAACCATTCTCCGTGCCGCTCACTTCAATACATTTCGCATCAAGGCCCGCGATGTACTGATCGACCTGCTCACCGACAGCGGCACTTCTGCCATGAGCAGTAACCAATGGGCCGGGATCATGCAGGGCGATGAATCCTATGCCGGCAGTGAAAGTTTTTTCCGTTTTGAAAATTCCGTCAGAAGCATCACTAACATGCCTTATATCATTCCCACCCACCAGGGAAGGGCTTCTGAAAAAATTATCTTTAGTATCCTCGGCGGCAAAGGCAAGTACTTTATCAGCAATACACTCTTCGATACCACCCGGGCCAATATCGAATTTTCCGGTGCCGATGGGATCGACTGTCTCTGCGAAGAAGGCAAGCACCCTACGATCCCCGCTCCCTTTAAAGGAAATATGGATACTGTCCTCCTGCAAAAGACCATTGAACAGGTGGGTGCTGAAAATATTCCGCTGGTCATTATGACCATCACTAATAATTCCGGCGGCGGGCAACCGGTGAGTATGCAAAACCTCCGTGAAGTAAAAACAATCTGCACACAATACAAGATCCCGCTCTATATTGATGCCTGCCGTTTTGCAGAGAATGCCTACTTCATCAAAATCCGCGAAGAAGGATATGTACAGAAACCGATTCCCGAAATCGTACGTGAAATGTTTTCCTATGCCGATGGCTGCACCATGAGCGCCAAGAAAGATGCTTTCGCCAATATCGGCGGCTTTCTCGCTATGCATGATCTGGATCTCGCGCTTCGTTGCCGCAACCTGCTGATTATTACCGAAGGATTCACTACTTATGGCGGACTGGCTGGCCGCGACCTGGAAGCGATTGCCATCGGCTTGCAGGAAATCATGGATGAACATTACCTGCAATACCGGATCCGGAGCATGGAATACCTCACCGAAAAACTGGCGCATGCAGGTGTGCCTGTGATGCAACCCGCCGGCGGACATGCAGTGTACCTCGATGCCAAACAATTCCTTCCGAATATTCCGGCCGATCAATATCCGGGACAGGCATTGGTTTGCGCACTTTATACTCATGGTGGAATCCGGGCCGTGGAAATCGGCTCATTGATGTTTGGGAAATATGATGAAGCAGGTAAACTTATTCCGGCACAACTGGAACTGGTGCGACTGGCCATACCCAGAAGAGTATATACCCAGAGTCATATTGATTATGTGGCTGAAGTAATCATTGAAGTGTTTGAAAAGCGGGATCAGATCAGTGGATTAAAAATTATGGAAGAAACACCCTTGCTGAGACATTTCACGGCGAAATTAAAACCAGTAAAAAAATGAGGACTCACCGCAGAGTACATGAGACAAAAGAGTTTACGCAGAGGTTTCACCACTCCGCGAGACTACTTGTTTCTCTCGTTCTCCGCGGTAAAATATCTCAATATCATAATATCTAAATATCATCTTATGCATAAATCCCCCTACCACAGCTGGGCCGAGCCCTACAAAATAAAAATGGTGGAACTGCTCAAAATGACCAGTCCGCAACAACGAAAAAAAGCACTGAAAGAAGCCGGCTACAATACCTTCCTGCTTCGTTCTGAAGATGTGTATATCGACCTGCTCACCGATAGTGGTACTTCTGCCATGAGTGACCGCCAATGGGCTGGTATCATGATGGGCGATGAAGCCTATGCAGGCAGCCGCAATTTTTATCACCTCGAAGAAGTGGTCAAAGAAGTGTATGGATACAAATACCTGGTGCCTACTCACCAGGGACGTGGTGCCGAAAATATCATCTCCAAAGTACTGATCAAAAAAGGAGATATCATACCCGGTAATATGTACTTTACCACTACAAGATTACACCAGGAACTGGCCGGCGGAAAATTTGAAGACATCATTATTGATGAAGCCCATGATCCTGAAAATGAATTTCCCTTTAAAGGAAATGTGGATCTGGATAAGCTCGACAAACTGGTCAAAAAATACGGGGCCAGTAAAATACCCTATATCAGCATCGCTACCAGCGTGAATATGGCCGGCGGACAACCCATCAGTATCGCCAACCTGAAAGCGCTTCGTGCCTATACCAAAAAACACGGTATCCGGATTATCCATGATATGACAAGGGTGGCAGAGAATGCCCATTTCATCCAGCAAAGAGAAGCAGGCTTTGCAAAAACACCGATCCGGACCATTGTGAAAATGATCTGTTCATTGACCGATGGAGCAACCATGAGTGCCAAGAAAGATGCACTGGTGAATATCGGCGGTTTCTTAGCCATCAACGAATGGGATGTTTTTGAAGAAGCCCGGAATATGGTGGTAGTATATGAAGGACTGCATACCTATGGTGGTCTCGCAGGTCGCGATATGGAAGCCATGGCGATCGGTATCCTGGAAAGCGTGAATGATGAACATATTCATGCCCGGGTCGGACAAGTAGTTTACCTCGGTGAAAAAATGATCAGCTTTGGAATACCGATTGTAAAACCCATTGGCGGACATGGCATTTTTGTAGATGCCAAAAAATTCCTGCCGCATATTCCTCAGGATCAGTTCCCGGCACAAACACTGGCCGCAGCAGTTTATCTTGATTCAGGAGTCAGAACCATGGAAAGAGGAGTGGTCTCTGCCGGCAGAAAAGCCAATGGTGAAAATTATTTTCCCAAACTGGAACTGGTTCGGTTTACTATTCCCCGTCGCGTGTACACACAGGCACATATGGATGTGATTGCAGAATCAACCGCCAGGGTTTTCAATAAGCGGCACAAAATTAAAGGGCTGAAAATGGTGTATGAACCGAAGTACCTCCGCTTCTTCCAGGCAAGGTTTGAGGAGATTTAACCGCGGAGGCACAGAGAGCGCAGAGTTAACGCGGAGATTGCTTTTGAAATCTAATAGTAAATACAAAAATACTTTTTCTTGTTAACAGGCCAGGTTTACCAGTTAGATTTTTACTAAGTTTCTTTAAAAAGCAAAAAAGTTAACGCAGGAATTTAAAAATATCTCTGCGTTAACTCTGCGCTCTCCGCATCTCTGCGGTGAATCTTTTATCCCCGTCAGAGGTTCTTTAATGCTTCAATAGTCTCCCAGTGCCGCATCAGTCCTTCATTGGCCTGTGTCAGGAAGGCTTCTGCTTTATCCGGATAATTATTCTTGATCGTTGCAAACCTGTTCTCGTGGTAGAGGAATTCATTCAATGCCACGGAAGGTGGTTTACAATCCAGGGTAAAGCGTTGGCCTTTTCCTTTTTCAGGATTAAAGCGGAACAGCGGCCAGTAACCGGTCTTCACCGCCAGTTCCTGCTGATCCAGACCATGGCACATATCATATCCATGGGCAATACAATGGCTATAAGCAATGATGATAGATGGTCCGGGATACGCTTCTGCTTCCAGGATGGTTTTCAATGCATGTACATCATTCGCACCCATGGCAATCTGTGCTACATAAGCACTGCCATGTGCAATGGCCTGCATAGCCAGATCCTTCTTACCGGTGGTTTTACCTTTCACGGCAAATTTGGCACTGGCACCCAATGGTGAGGCTTTGGATTTTTGCCCGCCGGTATTGCTATACACTTCGGTATCCATGACCAGTATGTTTACATTCTCACCGGTGCTGAGTACATGATCCAATCCGCTGAAGCCGATATCATAGGCCCATCCATCTCCACCCACGATCCAGACAGATTTTTTCTCCAGGAACTCTGCCACCTGGTATAAACGCCAGGCATCTTCACGGCGGAGATCACGCAGTCTTTTCTTGAGCTCATTCACACTCTTTCTTTGCTGGATCAATTCTCCCTCTGTATTTTCCGCATTGGCCAGGATACCATCTGCCAGTTCACTGCCTATATCTTCACGCAGTTCTTTCAGCAGACGAAGGGCCATTTCTCTTTTCTTATCGGTGGCCAGTTTCAATCCCAGTCCGAACTCGGCATTATCTTCAAATAATGAATTCGCCCATGCTGGTCCACGGCCCTCACTGTTGGAAGTCCAGGGCGTGGTTGGCAGGTTACCACCAAAGATGGAAGAACAACCGGTGGCATTGGCTACAATCATTCTGTCCCCAAATAACTGGGTCAGCAGTTTCAGGTATGGTGTTTCACCACATCCGCTGCAGGCACCGGAGAATTCAAACAATGGCTCCAGCATCTGAGATCCTTTCACCGTGGTTTTATTCACACGGGTTCTGTCAATATCAGGCAGTGAGAGGAAGAAATCCCAGTTAGTTTTTTCCTGTTCTTTCAATGGTAATACATCCACCATATCAATGGCTTTATGTCCGGGCTGTGTTTTGCTTTCAATCGGACAAACCTCTGTACAAAGTTTACATCCGGTACAATCTTCAACCGCTACCTGTAATGTATAAGCTTCCTGGTCTTTCATGAATTCTTTACCAATCGGATCCACATGTTTGAAGAAGGAAGGTGCCTGATTCAGGTGTTCGCGGTCATATACTTTTACGCGGATGGCAGCATGCGGACAAACAAAATAACATTTACCGCACTGGGAACAAAGCTGTGGATCCCAAACGGGAACCTGATCGGCAATATTTCTTTTTTCCCATCTGGTCGTACCATTAGGATAAGTACCATCTACAGGGAAAGCGCTGACTGGCAGTAAGTCGCCATCACCGGCAATGATCTTGGCCAATACATTCTGTACAAAATCCGGTGCCTCACCACTGATCGGTGCTTCAATTTCACGATCCCCTGTTTTATAATCATGATAATTGATACGGAATAAATTTTCCAGGGTCTGATCAACAGCCCGGAAGTTTTTCTGCACCACTTCCTCACCCTTGCGGCCATAGGTTTTGCGGATGGCGCTCTTGATATAATCAATCGCTTCTTCCTTCGGCATGACATAAGAAATGGCGAAGAAGCAGGTCTGCAGGATGGCATTGATCCTGGAGCCCATACCGGTTTCCTTGGCCACTTTGGAAGCGTTGATCACATAGAATTTCAGGTCTTTCTCAATGATCTCTTCCTGAATTTTGCGTGGCAGCTGCTGCCATACTTCATCTGTTGGATAAGGTGTATTCAGCAGGAATACGGCCCCATGTTCAGCATCTCTTAAAACATCATACTTTTTGAGATAGTTGAAATGGTGACAAGCTATAAAGTTTGCAGAGTTTACAAGGTAGCTGGATCGGATCGGGTGATCGCTGAAACGCAAATGGGATACAGTCAATGATCCGGATTTTTTGGAATCATACACAAAATATCCCTGCACATAATTGTCGGTT
>DAORJS010000086.1:0-9528 GCA_035439185.1 Chitinophagaceae bacterium | reverse complement strand
CCACCAAACCCACCGGACAGGGTACGGGATTAGGGTTGAGCCTGAGTTATGATATTGTAAAGGCGCATGGGGGGGGGCTGAAAGTGGAGACGAAGGAAGGGGAAGGTACTGAGTTTATTGTAGTGTTGCCTGTTTGATAGAAATGGGTCATGACAGATATTGGATTACTTTAGAACAACAAAAGCTTAACCGGCGTTTACTCCGGAATAAATTCCGGAGTTACAAAACAAAACCGAGCCTATGGCTCTGGAGTATGAAAGTAAATGGTCTTACTAATGGAAACCAGAGGCGTAGCCTCGATTACATTTTGTAACTACGGGTTTCAGCCCGTAGTGGTAAAGAGGATGGAACCGGGTCAATTGCTCTTGAGTATGAAAGTAAATGGTCTTACTAAAGGAAACCAGAGGCGTAGCCTCGATGACATATTGTAACTACGGGTTTCAACCCGTAGTAGTTAAGGCGACAAACCCGGGCCCCCTGGCTTTCGATCAACAAGGAGTAAATGTGAAACATGGCAAATACCTATCATCAAATCTACCTGCAATTGGTTTTTGCAGTTAAATACAGAAATGCTGTGCTCGATAAAGCCTGGCGAAGTCAGCTGTTGGGTGTAATAGGTAATCTGATCAATGAAACCGGATGCAAAACGATTATCGTCAACGGAGTAGAAGACCATGTGCATTGTCTGGCGGGACTAAGACCCGTGGTTTCAGTGTCAGAATTAATGAAGAGCGTTAAAGCCAAATCATCAAAGTATATCAATGATCATGGATTAACGAAGGAAAGATTTGAATGGCAGGAGGGTTATGGTGTTTTTTCTTATCATCAATCAATGTTGGACAGGGTATACAAGTATATCCAAAATCAGGAAGAACATCACCGGAAGCAGAATTTTGGAGAGGAGTATTTGGAATTATTGAAAGAGTTTAAAGTGGATTATGTTGAAGAGTATTTATTTCAACAATTAATTTAATGATAAGCGTAAAATGAAAAATTACAAAATCTTCCAACCCTTCTTCACCACCAAACCCACCGGACAGGGTACGGGATTAGGGTTGAGCCTGAGTTATGATATTGTAAAGGCGCATGGAGGAGAGATCAGTGTTGATACCATCGATGGGCAGGGAACCACTTTTACAATCATTTTGCCAGTCACAGCATGAAACAATTTAACAACATGATACCGAAAAGATTTGCAGCTATTTTCATATCTGTTTTCATGACTTGTTTGTTGCTGGGTTTTGGACCTGGGCCTGTTGTTCTTTCAAAACCAGCCACAACAGATACTACTGGAGGCTTATTCGCCTCTGACGAATTGCTGCAAATAAAACTCACAGGTAAATTAAAGGAATTGATGAATGACCGGGAGTCAGCAGACCCGCAATCTTTCCCGTTCAGTTTATCTTATACGAACGAACAGGGGATCGAAACAGTGATTCCGGTGGAAGTCAGAACAAGAGGGCATTTCAGACGCATGAAAGCAAATTGCACTTATCCGCCCTTGCTTATAAAATTTCACAATCAGGGCCCACAGATGACCACTGTTTTCAGGAATCAGAAAAAACTGAAACTGGTCATGCCCTGTGCCGGAGAAGAGTATATTGTCAGGGAATGGCTGGTGTATAAGATATATAACCTGATTACACCCAAAAGTTTTAAAGCAAGGTTAGTGAAAATCCAATTAGGCGATGAACGCAATTCAAAAACAGCAAACCCTGTTTTCGGAATCTTACTGGAGGAAGAGGATCAATTGGCGGAAAGGAATAACGCAACGGTGGTGGAAACAAAACTCAGACCTCAGCAAACAGAGGTCAATACATTTTTGACCATGTCAGTCTTTCAGTACCTGATTGGCAATACCGATTGGTCGGTGGAGTACCTGCAGAATATTAAATTGATCGCACCGAAATCGGGCGCTGTGTCAATGACAGTCGCCTACGATTTTGATCATGCCGGTCTGGTAGGCGCCCCTTATGCCCAACCGGCAGAAGAATTGCAAATGAGTTCAACCAGGGAAAGACGTTACCGCGGCTACTGTATGACAGACTTGTCTGTTTTTAATCCCGTACTGGCAGAGTTTAACCGGGTAAAAGCGGATATTTATAAATTATATACCGATTGTAAGTTCCTGGATGAAAAGTATATCAAATCCACCCTGCGTTATCTGGATGAATTTTACGCCACTATTAGTAATACAAAAGCCTGGCAAAGGGCCTTTGCCTACCCCTGTGATAAAAACGGAACAGGAAATGTGATTATTAAAGGGTTGAAAGAAGATTAGAAAGCGAAACTATAATGTGCGAGGAACTGTTTTTTGAATTCAGATATACCGGGAGTAAAAGGATATCAGTGCTGTATGATTACATCGTTCATCGAAAAAAGAAATTATCATCAGCATGATGCTTCATTGATCAAATCAATAAAAAGGAATATGAGATTCAGTATCTTTTTTGTTTTCTTTTTCGGGATGACCTGTTCATCCATATCGGGTCAGGGCAGAATGGGAGACATCATCCAGTTGCGTTGCGACTCGATTCTCAACCTTCTGGTGCAGGAAAAAGATCCTGACCGGAAAGCAGACCTGATCTTATCCTTTTATGCTACATCCATCGACGGATTCCCGTTACAGTTGCTGGTGCTGAGTCAGAAGCTGCTGGATCTGTCGAGAAAGAACAATGATGTTTTCAGTGAATCAGCCGCGTTAAGTGCGGCCGGACAGGCTTACCGGATCACCGGCAGTTATGTGAAAGCCCTGGAATTGCATCGCCAGGCTTTGGCTGTTGCGGAGAAATCGGGCAATAAGATACTGATCGGTTTCGCATTGAATCAGATGGCCCATATTTACAAAGACCGGCTGGAGAATGATAAAGCCCTGGCACTATATTATGAAGCGCTTCGTGATTTCAGGGATGCCGGGAGAGAAGATATCTGGTTTCCCAGTATGAACCTTGGCGTTGTGTATTACAATATGGGCAATAATGATTCTGCCCTGTACTATTCCTATGAAGGGCTCCGGAAGATTTATAATACTCCTGGTTCAGGAAACCAGAGTGCTATATTTTCAAATATCGCTGGTATATATAGTAAGAAGAATTTCCCTGACAGTGTAAGAAAGTATTTTAAGCTGGCGCTGAACCTGGCTTACAGTACACAATCTCCCCGGTACATGAATGGTACTTGTATCGCCATTGCCGAACATTTCAGCCGTCATGGGCAGCAGGATTCGGCGGCATTTTATTTTAAAAAAGCGGTTGAGGTGGTGACAGGTACTGAAATGAACACGATGGTTCTAAAGCCGGCATTAAAGCTGACCGAATACTACCAGAATATCAATCCAGACAGTACCGTTAAGTATTGGAAAGTGTATTCAGCAGCCAATGACAGTATCAATAGTCTGCGGGCTAATCAGCAGATACAGATGCTGACCTTTGAGGAGGAGCAACGAAAACGGGATATTGAATCGGCACAATCCGCCTATCGCAACAGTGTACGTACCCGTTTGCTGCTGGGTGGGTTGGCTGTTTTCCTGCTGGCTGCGATCGTCCTTTTCCGTAATAACCGGCAAAAGCAGAAATCCAATGCAAAGCTGGAAAAAACAGTAGCTGAACTGAAAGCCACCCAGTCGCAACTGATCCAATCTGAAAAAATGGCCAGCTTAGGAGAGCTCACTGCCGGTATCGCCCACGAGATACAGAACCCGCTGAACTTCGTCAATAATTTTTCGGAACTGAGTAACGAATTAATCAGTGAAATGGTTGACGAAGTAGAGAGAGGAAATACAGGAGAGGTGAAAGCTATTGCGAAAGATGTACAGCAAAACCTGGAAAAGATCCTGCACCATGGAAAAAGGGCAGATGCTATTGTGAAAGGCATGTTGCAGCACAGCCGGGCGGGCAGTGGTCAGAAAGAGCCCACCGATATCAATGCCTTATGTGATGAATACATAAGATTGGCCTATCATGGGTTGAGAGCCAAGGATAAATCTTTTAATGCCAATTTTGAAACCAGGTTTGATGAAGGTATTGGTAAAATTAATGTATTGCCCCAGGACATGGGTCGGGTTATCCTGAACCTGATCAACAATGCTTTCTATGCAGTATCAGAAAGGAAAAAACTGGCAGAACAAGGATATGATCCGATGGTTACAATAGCGACGCGAAAACTTGGTGACCGGGTGGAGATCAGTGTAAAGGATAACGGTACTGGTATTCCACAATCAATACTGGACAAAATATTTCAACCCTTCTATACCACCAAGCCAACCGGTCAGGGAACCGGACTGGGATTGAGTCTGAGTTATGATATTGTAAAGGCACATGGGGGTGAGTTAAAGGTGGATACGAAGGAAAATGAAGGATCAACATTTATTATCCAATTACCAACAGCATAAAATAGTCGAATGAAAAGTTTGAAAGGAATATTCATATTGATCTTCATACTCTTTTCTGAATGTATGTTGTTTTCGCAGCAGATAAAATTCAATCTGGCTTTGGATAACCAAACCAATGTTTTGGGATGGGATAATAGCATCACACAGGACCAGAAAGGTTATTTATGGTTTACCGGGATATCGAAGGGATTGCACCGGTATGATGGGAGAAAACTGACTACTTACAGTCACAATCCGGATAATTCCAATTCGCTTTCCAGCAATTTCGTAATAGATCTTGCTGCGGATTCTATCGGCAACATATGGGTGGCTACGATTGGTTATGGTCTGGATCGTTTCAATCCGGAAACGAACAGGTTTA
Source organism: Chitinophagaceae bacterium (assembly GCA_035439185.1). Lineage (GTDB taxonomy): Bacteria > Bacteroidota > Bacteroidia > Chitinophagales > Chitinophagaceae > JJ008. The sequence continues at coordinate 4,777 of DAORJS010000086.1, read as the reverse complement.
CACATTTCCGACATAAACCAGGCGACCCCGGAAGCCTGAGCAGTGATACGGTTACGGCTTTAAAAACTGACCGTTCAGGGACTGTATGGGTTGGTACCAGGAGAGCACTTGACAGGTTTGACCCGCAGAAGGGTTCTTTCACACATTATATCATCAATGAGCTTTTCAACTATCCGGGCGGGATGGAAAATTTTGCTTCAGTCAGTACCATTTATGAAGACAAAAAAGGGGATTTATGGATTGGCTGGGTGGCCCCGGCTAATGTGAAAAAAGACACGATTGGCGGACTGGCCCGACTTGATAAGAAGTCCGGAAAATTTATTACTTATAAAAATCAACCCGGAAATCCCGGAAGTCTGGTGAATAATGGCGTATTCACCATTTATGAGGATAGTAAAAATAATTTATGGGTAGGTACGGTCGATAATGGATTGCAAATTCTGGACAGGGCTACCGGAAAATTTAGTAATTATTTGTTTGATGCTGCTAATCCGCAAAAACTAAGCGCTCCCCCTTCCGGGCTGAATCCAAACCCCTTCCTCTCATTTTTTATCGAAGATGAAAAAGGCAGATATTGGATAGGATCGTCAAACGGGGGTATTAATATGTATGACCCGGTGCTGCAAAAAACCATTCATTATGGCCTGGTGGGAGGTGATCAATTGAATCGTTATGCAAAGGATACCCTCTCAGGATTTACGGATAGTTCATCGGTCAGGGCTTTCAAATCAAAAGACGGGTTGTTATGGATTGTCAGTAGTAATAAGGGTATTTATAATATCAGCTTTTCCAAAACAACTGTTCCCTATACGCCATTGAATGCAAGGGCAAATGCTTTTTATATGGAAGAGGGTAAACAGGTCTTGTGGATACAGTCGGACAGTGGTATCATTAAAAAAGATATGCTGACCAGTCAGCAAAAATTATTCAAATTCGATCCGCGCAATCCCAAAAGCATATCAGGCGGGGAAGTGATGAATATGCTGGGAGATGGAAGAGGGAATATCTGGTTGGCTAGTCATACCAGTGGGGTCAGTAAATTCAATATCCAGACAGAACTGGTTACACACTACAGACACGATGCGCAAAATCCCGTTAGCCTGGTGCATGATTCAACACATGTGATGTTTCTGGATCGTCAGCAGAATTTGTGGATCGGTACACACACCGGTTTGTCAAGGATGGATATTAACACAGGGAAATGCACCAATTATGTCCATAACCCAAAAGATAGTTCCAGCATTGTCAGAGGGCATATCAACAGTATTGCACAAGATAAAAATGACCGGATATGGATTGGCACGGATGAAGATATCTGTGTATTGAATAGCCCTTCGGGAAAGTTCCGGCGTTATGTGATCGGGAGCGGGCAGGTATTGAATATCTGTGCGGATGCAACGGGCAGAATATGGGCTACCTGTGGCGGGATATTACTTTTCCTGGATCAGACTAAGGATCGCTTTAAGAAGTTTACTACAGAGATCTATCCCGAAGGATTCGAGAATATAATGGGAATGGTGGAAGATCAGCAGGGGAATCTGTGGTTAAGCAGTAAGAAGAGCATTATCAAAATCAATAAAGAACGGGATGTTGCCACCCTATTTGGTTCAGCACAGGGTGTTCAAACCGAAGTTGAATTTTGGATGAGGAATTACAGTGCAAAGGATGGGCGTTTGTTTCTGTGCGGGAATAAGGGCTATTATTCTTTTAAACCGGATGAGTTAGAAGATGACCGGAAACCACCTCTTTTGAATTTTACCCGGTTCAAAATCGGCAATCAGGAAATCACAGCAGGGGAAGGGTCTGTACTCAAAGACCCGATTTGGCTCACCAATAGTATACGGCTGAACTACCGGCAGAATACTATTTCATTTGAGTTTGTGGGTGTCGATTTTCAGGGACAGGGCGATATCAAATACCTGTATAAACTGGAGAATTATGATGATGAATGGCGGGATGTGGGAACCGAGGCTAAAGCCACTTTTTTTAACCTGCCTCCGGGTAAATATATGCTTCAAGTTAAAGCAGTTAACAGTGATGGTGCTGTTGTATTAAAAAGTATCGTAATCACGATTACACCGCCCTGGTGGAAAACATGGTGGGCTTATTGTCTGTACGGACTTTTAATCATTTTAACAGGATACCTTATTTACAAATACCAACGAGCTTATATCGTAAAAAGGGAAAGGGAAAGAACGCAGCAAAAAGAACTGGCGCAGGCAAAGGAAATTGAGAAAGCTTACACGCAACTGAAATCAACACAGGCCCAGCTGATCCAATCAGAAAAAATGGCTTCACTGGGTGAATTAACAGCCGGGATCGCTCACGAAATCCAGAACCCGCTCAATTTTGTCAACAATTTTTCTGAACTGAACCAGGAACTGCTTGCAGAACTGAATGAGGAAATAGAGAAAGGAAACCTGGCAGAAGTAAAGAACATTGCCCAAAGTGTTATTGATAACGAAGAAAAAATACTCTATCACGGAAAACGTGCGGATGCCATTGTAAAAGGAATGCTCCAGCATAGCCGCAGCAGTAACAATCAGAAGGAGCCCACCAATATCAATGCGCTGGCTGATGAGTATTTAAGGTTGGCTTATCATGGGTTAAGAGCAAAAGATAAATCTTTCAACGCCACCATGAAAACAGATTTTGACGCCAGTATCGGTAATGTGAATGTCATTCCCCAGGATATTGGTCGGGTGATACTGAACTTAATCACCAACGCATTTTATGCTGTACAAGACAAAAAAAAGACAGCCGATGCCGGTTATGAACCAACTGTTACCATCTCAACAGCTTCGGTTCAGCCCCCTTTAGGGGGTCGGAGTCTCAGCATAAAAGTATCCGACAATGGGGGTGGTATCCCTCTGGCAATACTCGATAAAATCTTCCAGCCCTTCTTCACCACCAAGCCAACCGGCCAGGGAACAGGGTTAGGACTGAGCATGAGTTATGATATCATCACCAAAGGACATGGCGGTGAACTGAAAGTTGAAACCAAAGAAGGGGAAGGAACATCATTTATCATACAAATCCCGGTCAATTGATATGCGGAAAAAATGTTTAGTTATCTGTATCGCTGTTTTATTGCTGGGGACAGGTCTGTTCGGACAGTCTTCGGCAAAGAAACTGGACAGCCTGCACCAGGCTCTTTTTATTGCAAAAGACGATACAGCCAGAATGATCACCTTGGATAATTTAGGCAGCTATTATGCAGAGAGTAACCGGGACAGTTCCCTTTTTTATTTTGAAGCCAGTATCGGAATTGCCAGAAAGCTCAGGCAACAGCTATATCTGGTGGATTTATTGCTGGGGAAATCCTATTTACTGCAAAAAAAGGTTGATTACATTGGTAGCCTGAAATTATGTAATGAAGCCCTCGCCATTTGCAATGACAGGAATACGGAGAAAGATGCCCGTGTTTTTGGCTCCGAAGAATTCAGGAATGATCTTTCCAAGTATCGCGATGCACTCAGGATCAATGTATATCATCAGATGGGAAATATTTACAGTGGAGCAGGTAAAAAAGATCTGGCGATTAGTTATTTTAAACGGGAAATTATTATAGCGGATGAACTGAATACAAAGAGTGGCCGCGTGACCAGTAATATGAATATCGGGTCAATCTATGCTGATATGGGTGAGATGGATTCTGCTTATTTGTATTCGAAAAGGGCTTTGGACAATGTGGCTATTTCCGGATGGAAGAGTTATGAAGGGTTTATTCTGGAAGATATCGGGCGTATTTATTTGAATAAAGGGTGGTGGGACTCTGCCAGCATTTATTTTAAAAATTCCATGCTGGCCAACCGGAGCGCCAATAATCTGGCCGGAGAAAGCAGCGCTAATAACTCAATGGCAGAATTATTTGAAAGAAAGGGACAGCCGGATTCAATGTTGTACTATGCCAAAAGGGCCATTCAATTCGGGTATCAGCTAAATTCAGCCCGGGCGATTACCATTTCTGCTAAACAGGTATCCAAAGCATGGCAATTAATAGGAAATGCAGACAGCGCACTCGTTTACCTGATTCAGGCAAAAGAAATGGGTGATAGTCTGGTGCAGCGGCATAATCAGATGACATCTGAATTTCAGCAAATCAATTTTCAGGAGCAAATGGATCTGGAAAAAAAAGCGCAGGAAAGTACCCGGGCCAGGAATCAGGCAAGAACTATCGCACTGGTCACCGGACTTGGGTTGCTGTCTATTCTGATGTTGGTGTTTTACCGCAACTTCCGGCAGCGCCAGCGTTCCTATCGTTTACTGGAAAAAACACTCGAAGACCTGAAAGCCACACAGGCACAATTGATCCAATCCGAAAAAATGGCAAGTCTTGGTGAACTAACCGCCGGTATTGCTCATGAGATTCAGAACCCCTTGAATTTTGTCAATAATTTTTCAGAAGTAAATAAAGAGTTGATCAATGAATTAGTGGAAGAAGCTGACAAGGGACATACAGAGGAGGTAAAAGCAATTGCTGCTGATATCCAGGAGAATTCTGAAAAAATAAACCATCACGGGAAACGTGCCGATGCTATTGTAAAAGGCATGCTGCAACATAGCCGTGCAGGTAGTGGTAAAAAAGAACCTACTGATATCAATGCGCTTTGTGATGAATACCTCCGGTTGGCTTATCATGGTTTAAGAGCGAAAGACAAATCCTTCAACGCCACCATGAAAACCAATTTTGACGCCAGCATCGGCAAAGTGAATGTCATCCCCCAGGATATCGGCCGGGTGGTATTGAATTTAATCACCAATGCATTTTACGCAG
>DAORJS010000085.1:0-9537 GCA_035439185.1 Chitinophagaceae bacterium | reverse complement strand
CGGCAACAAAAACAGGATCAGGAAATGGCCCGGGTAAAAGATATGTATGAAAAAGAAGTCTTGCATTCACAACTGGAGATCCAGGAAAATACATTAAGATCTATTTCACAGGAACTACATGATAATATTGGTCAGCTGTTATCTGTAGTTAAACTCTCTTTATCAACCCTGCCTTTGGAAAAAGATCATAAAGCGGTTCCCCTGATCAGCCATTCCCAGAAAGTGCTGAACAAGGCCATCATTGATCTGTCTAATATCACCAAGAGTCTGTATACAGACCGGATCACCGACTCAGGACTGGCAGAGTCGATCAGTTATGAGTTGCTGGCCGTGAAAAATACGGGCATGTATGAAACGGAATTTATCGTCACCGGAGATGAATTCAGGTTACCGGAAAAGACAGAAATTTTCCTTTTCAGGATGTTCCAGGAAATGCTGAATAATATTATCAAGCACTCGGCAGCCACTCATATAATGGTGAGTCTCACTTACAGCCCGGGTAGTATTTTTGTAATGAGTGTGGAGGATAATGGGAAAGGTTTTGATGTTGAAAAAGTGCGTGCTTCCATCTCGTCAGGGAAGGGAGTAGGATTAAAAAGTATGTTTAACCGGGCTAAACTAATGGGGGCGGAACTGAAAGTTGTCAGTAATTTTAATAAAGGCACCAGACTGGAAGTGAAATTCTTATCTAAAAATACTTATGATTAAAACAGGCAGGAAAATCAAAGTGATTGTGGCAGATGATCATGTGCTGATGAGGAATGCCTTGTCAAGGCTGGTGGGAACACTGGATGGCTATGAAGTACTGGCTGAAGCAGATAATGGCAGGGATCTGAAGAATAAAATCCAGCAACACCTGGTGCCCGATATTGTGTTACTGGATGTGAATATGCCTGAAATGGACGGTTTTCAGACCACTCAATGGCTGTATAAAAATTATCCGCATATCCGGGTACTTGTGCTGTCCATGCTGAGTGATGAAAAAACGATAATCAAAATGTTCCGTTTAGGTGCAAAGGGCTACCTCTTGAAAAATACAGATCCGGAAGAGTTGAAAAAAGCACTGGATGCCATTGTGGCGAAGAATGTATATTTATCCGAGTATGTGTCGGATAAACTGGTAAGCGGGCTGAATAAGTATGCTGAACTGGATGAAAAGCCGGTTTTACTGAATGAAAGGGAAAAAGAATTTCTGCGCTGGGTTTGTTCTGAACTGTCGTATAAAGATATTGCTGAAAAAATGAACCTGAGTCCACGTACTGTGGATGATTACCGTCAGACACTTTTTACCAAATTAAAAGTGCATAGCCGTGTAGGCCTGGTGCTCTATGCTATCCGGAATGCCCTTGTAGAAATCTGAGTGCTTTATACGACAGGTTCCATTAAAGATAAGTCTGCATTTTTTTCAATCCCCGAAGACCTTACATTTCTTTCCACCAGTTGCCGGTAAGAAATCCTTTCCACCCGGCTCCTGAGCCAGCCCGGATAATTAAAAATATTCACACTCATCTGCTGTACGGCATTGGTATCGTTTGCTTCAAATACCTCCAAAGCCTTTCTGTATTCTTCCGCTTTTTTCTTGCTGTCTTTCAGGTAGAAAGTCCGGTGCAGACATTGGACCAATGCCGTTTCGAAAGGTTGTTTCTTTTTTCTCTTTGAAAAATAAGCATGGGTGGAGCGGTATTCGGAATCAAAGAGCCGGCTGTTATTCATGGAATAGCTGATCAGCAATAAGAGAATATGAGCAACCGGGGTATGTTCATCCCTCACCCCATCCCGAAACCATTGAATGGCCCTTTTCGTGAAATACAATGCATCATTGTATTGTTCCAGCACAAAAAAGCCAATACCAAGGGAAAGATTGACTGTCCGGTTCAGGTCAGCATTCAACAAGGGTTCCCAGCTGAGATAACGGTTCTTCATCTGGGTCACCAGTTTTTTTACTTCATCATACCGGGCGGTTTTATTCAGGATTTTATTCAGGGCCAGGTATTTGATCGCTTCAAAATTGGCTCTTTGAATCGGTTCGTCCAGCAACTTATTCAGGGGGTCATTAAATACTGTGCGGACATAATCATAGGCTCCCTGCAGGATACCTGCATAATTGATCATGTAGAGTACTTCAATATAATATTCACCATGGGTGCTCAGAAAACGGCTGTTTTTTTTCCAGTCACTCAGCACATCCTGTAATAATTGAAGCGAGACCCTGATATCACCCAGCAGGTAGAGCAATACGGCCCGGCTCATACGGTAATAATGCCCATACCAGAATGATTGGTTGGCGGCAGGAGGGGTGCATCGCCCGATCTTTTCCAGCAGGAAATGAGTTTTTTCCCTGAGCGACTCATCCAGATCATAGTGTGCTTTACGCTTCAGAAGCAGTGTTTCCGTATAGATATCGCGAAGAGTTATCATCTCCGCGTAAGTTTCATAACTGATGACTTTCTCACTGAAAATGGAAAACAGTTCGTCGTAACTGGTTTGCGGACTACTGAACAAAACCATTTTTTCAAACTCTGTTTTAAGGAGATTCAGCATGGCAAAAGATTCCAGGCTGCGGGCCAGCGGTACCGCTTTTTTCCAGGTAGCGTGTGCTTCTTCCAGTAATCCTTTCTTCCGGTACAATCTGACCAGCTGGATCATCCGGTATAAATCATCGCCGGAATTTTTCCGGCTATCATAGGTCAGCAAGGCTTCACATAATTGCTGGTGCAGATAATGTTTCTGGTAAGCTATATTCTTTGCATGCAGGCCGGGTGCACATTTTTTCAGAATGGCATCTTCATTGTATTTTTTTTGACTGGCAATGGCATCAAATAATTGCAGGTGCAAAGGCAATTTGTCTGTGCTTGTTCCTGAAAAATTCCTTTTAAAAAAGAGCTTTTCCTTACTGCTCATTGCATGAACAAATCGCCATAATAAATCGGAAGCCATTTTTAGGGAAGTTATTTAGTTGCGTAAATTACAAAAAAGAAAGAGAGGTGAACCCAAAAATATTATTTTTCTTATATTTTAAAGCATTGATAATCATTGATTAAAAATCTATAAATAGATCAAACTCTCAAAAGTGAACCAAATATTTTTAAAAAATTGTATTCGGCCTCCCTCCGACTGGCGGTAGCTTTATGCTATCAAATTATTGAATACAAGCCACCAGTAACAGCATTAACACAACCAAAACCAACTGCTGTTCTCAGTGACCATTAACCATTAAACCTGAAACCCCTTACAGTTAATACTGTAAGGGGTTTTCCTTTTATCTGTTCTGGTATTGATTATTTACTCAGGTACATACTCCTGTCTTTATACAATTGCCTGAAGTAAGGATCCCTCAGATTTTTGATAAAGCGGATTGCTTCACCGGTGGATTTCATTTCTGGGCCCAGTTCTTTATTTACGCCCGGAAATTTATTGAAGCTGAATACCGGCTCTTTGATGGCAAAGCCATCCAGATTTTTTTCTTCCGGTATATCCCCAACATTGATTTCACCCAGCATTACCTTGGTGGCATAGTTCAGATAGGGCTTGCCATAGGCTTTGGCGATAAAGGGAGTGGTACGGGAGGCCCGTGGATTGGCCTCGATCACGAATACCCGGCCCTCCTTGATGGCAAACTGGATATTGATCAATCCTTTTACCTGCAGGGCCAGTGCAATTTTTTTAGCATAGTCCACCATGTCCTGGATTTCCAGCGGTGAGAGATTGAATGCAGGAAGTACTGCATTGCTGTCGCCCGAATGGATACCAGCCGGTTCAATATGCTCCATGATTCCCATCACATGGAATTTCTCCCCGTCACAAATGGCATCAATCTCGGCTTCCTGGCAACGATCCAGGAAATGATCAATCAGGATTTTATTACCGGGGATATGTTTGAGCAGACTCACCACTGCTTTTTCCACTTCTTCATCATTAATCACGATCCGCATTCTTTGTCCGCCCAGTACATAAGATGGACGAACCAATACCGGATAACCCACTTTATTGGCTACGGTAATTGCATCATCTACGGAATAAGCAGTGCCATAGTCAGGATAGGGAATATCCAGTGATTTAAGCATGTCACTGAAACGGCCGCGGTCTTCTGCAATATCCAGACTGTCATATGAAGTGCCAATGATCCTGATCCCCTTGGTATGGAGTTTCTCTGCCAGTTTCAGGGCAGTTTGTCCGCCCAGCTGCACAATGACACCATAAGGTTTTTCATGTTCTATCAGTTCCCAGAGATGTTCCCAGTAAACCGGTTCGAAATATAGCTTATCAGCCATATCGAAATCTGTGGAAACGGTTTCAGGATTACAGTTCACCATGATGGCTTCATAGCCGCATTCCTTGATTGCCAGTAAGCCATGTACACAGCAATAATCGAACTCAATACCCTGGCCGATGCGGTTGGGACCACTTCCGAGTACAATAATTTTTTTACGATCTGATACCTTGCTTTCGTTGACATTCCCTTCTTCAAAAGTGGAATAGAAATACGGAGTCTTCGCTTCAAATTCTGCGCTGCAGGTGTCCACCATTTTATAGACCCGGGTAATACCGGCAGCCTTTCTCTTATTATAAACATCTTCCTCATCACCATGTTCCAGAATCCGGCTGATCTGTTCATCGCTGAATCCATTCACCTTGGCTTCGCGCAGCAGGTCAAGCGGCAGGTCAGCCAGATCGTACTTCGCAATTTCTTTCTCCAGGTTACAGATCTTCTGGATTTCATAGAGGAACCAGCGATCAATTCCATTGGTGGCTTTCGAAATGGTGCTGACGGAAATACCGGCCATCAGGGCATCCTTGATTCTGAAAATCCGGTCCCATTTCGGCGTCTTGATATATTCCAGCAATTCATCTGCATGCATCAGGCTCTTGCCATAGTAGCCCAACCCAACGGCATTATTCTCCAGGCTCTGACAGGCTTTTTGTACCGCTTCGGTAAAACTTCTGCCGATGGCCATCACTTCACCCACACTTTTCATCTGTAAGCCGAGGGTATCATTGGCTCCTTTGAACTTATCAAAATTCCAGCGGGGTATTTTGACAATCACATAGTCCAGTGCAGGTTCAAAATAGGCAGAAGTGGTTTTGGTGATCTGGTTTTCCAGTTCATCGAGATGATAACCGATAGCAAGCTTTGCAGCGATTTTTGCAATGGGATAACCGGTTGCCTTACTGGCCAGTGCGGATGAACGGCTTACCCTTGGATTGATTTCAATGGCAATGATTTCTTCATTATCGGGATTCAGTGCAAACTGTACATTACAGCCGCCCGCAAAATTACCCAGGTCACGCATCATCATGATCGCCGTGTTCCTCATCAGCTGCATGGCGGTATCACTCAGTGTCATGGCCGGTGCGACAGTGATCGAATCACCGGTATGCACACCCATGGGATCAAAGTTCTCTACGGTACAGATGATGCACACATTATCAGCCGCATCCCTTAAGAGTTCCAGCTCAAACTCCTTCCAGCCCAGTACGGCTTTCTCCACCAGTACTTCATGAATCGGAGAAGCCTGAAGTCCGCGGTTTAACGCTTCATCCAGTTCGTCTTTATCATGCACAAAACCGCCACCGGTACCTCCCAGTGTAAACGATGGACGAATTACAAGGGGGAAACCAATTTCCTGGGCGAATTCTTTTCCCTCCAGAAAGGAATTGGCGGTTTTGGCCTGGGCCACTTTCACCCCCAGCTGAATCATCCACTGGCGGAATTTTTCCCGGTCTTCTGCTTTGTCAATGGCCTTGATATCCACTCCGATCAGGCGTACATTATATTGTTTCCATAAACCAAGATCTTCTGCTTCCTTGGCCAGGTTCAATGCGGTTTGTCCGCCCATGGTTGGCAGCACCGCATCAATTTCATTTTCCTGCAGAATTTGTTCAATACTTTCAACGGTCAGGGGCAAAAGATAAACCCGGTCTGCCATCATGGGGTCTGTCATAATGGTGGCCGGGTTGCTGTTGATCAGAATTACTTTCACTCCCTCTTCTCTCAGGCTTCGGGCGGCCTGGGTGCCGGAATAATCAAATTCACAAGCCTGGCCGATAATGATGGGACCGGAGCCGATAATGAGTACCGATTGGATCGAATTGTCTTTTGGCATTTTTTGTTTTTAAGTTGTGGCTGGCAGCAATCCTGCGGTAAAACATCCTTGTCCGTTGGACAAATTGCGCAAAAGTAGGGGAAAGCGGGGGTTTTGACAGTTGGATTTTTTCTTTTTTTCCTCACATTTTACCGGGTCGGGAAGATCTGCTGGGGCTTGGGGATTTTCCGGTATTTCAGGGAATACTGGTCATCGTACACATTGTGTTTCCGGTTGAGCATTTCCGTCAGGAGTTGCTTGAAATCAGCCGGATTGTTGAAGAATTTTTTGGTGGAGAAACTTTCAGTTACAGCTTTTACATCCAGGGTATCATTCCTTTTATCAAAGGCCGAAACATAGAAAACCTTTTGTTTTCGCCAGACCCTTTTCTTTTTTTCGATTTCTTCAATATTTACCCAGCCCTCCACATTCATGAATCGCTGATCACCGATATAAGAGGTATAACCAATAAACGTAGCGGTATCAGGTAATATCATATCCCCCTTGATGGCTTTTCCGTAGCGGATAATGGAGTAAAGTGAATCGGATTGCGGGCTGATATCGAGGGCTTCGATTCCAAAAAAATCACTTCCGTCTTTTACAATACCATACCAGTATCCCAGCAGGTTGCTGTCCACTGCTTCAACCGGCCGGGCTTCCATTGGCACAGTTGACTCAAAAGGACATGCAGCCAGCAACGTGCATAGCGGCAGCAGCCAGAGGAATGATTTCTTCACCATAACAAGCTGAAAAGATACAAACTTGTTGGGAAAGGATGCATAGGGCCCCAATAATGTCCGCTAACGTGGCTTATGTGTTGTAAACTACATGGAGATTGCCAGTCTTTGTTATTCGTTTAACATTTCAGCAGGCAATTCCTGTCATCAACCTGTTCATTCTTACTCTGATGCCCCTATTTTTGTGTATGCCACTTCGATTTTTTGTTTTGTTGCTTTGTTGCAGCTATTCCCTGTCCGTAGAAGCCCAGACCTCGCCTTATCCCAGGAACTATTTCCGTAATCCAATGGGGATACCCCTTCAACTCTCCGCTAATTTCGGAGAGCTTCGGCCCAATCACTGGCATATGGGACTCGATATCCGTACGGAAGCCAAAGAAAACTACCCCGTATATGCTGCCGCAGAAGGCTATATCGCCCATATCGGAGTCCGTGCTTCCAGCTTCGGCCGCTTTATTATTATCCGGCATCCCAACGGACTTTCCACCCTCTACGCTCACCTGAATGATTTTTTTCCTGCACTGGAAGAATATGTCAGGGCCCAACAGAAAGAAAAAGAAAGCTGGCCCATTGAACTTGATTTTACCAGGGAACAGTTTCCTGTAAGCAAGGGTGCGTTTATCGCTTATAGCGGCAATACCGGTGGTTCGCAGGGGCCACACTTGCATTTTGAGATCATGGATACCAGGACGGAAAAAAGATTAAATCCCCTCCTCTTTGATTTCGGATTAAAAGATGATGTGCCACCCACTATCAGTAAACTGGCGATCTACGACCGCAGCAGATCGGTCTATGATCAAAGTCCGGTTTTTTATAATTTGAAAAATACCGATAGCGGTTATGTCATTCCCAAAATTCCTGTGATCAATACAGGACTGAGAAAAATCAGTTTTGCACTTGCCGCCACCGACCGGCTCAGCGGATCCAATAATCCCAATGGCATCTATTCAGCCAAACTATACCTGGATGAGGAACCACAGGTGGCTTTTATCCTGGATAGTATCAGTTATGATGAAACCGTGTATATGAATGCCCATGTGGATTTTAAAATGCGGTATAATGGGGGTGGTTTTGTTCAGCATCTCTCCCGGATGCCCGGTGACCTGGGTGCTGCTTATCATCCGATTAAAAATGACGGGGTGATTGAATTTAATGACACCCTGCTTCATGCAGTGAGTATTGATGTGGCCGATGCCCATGGCAACCATTCCATATTGAATTTTATGATCCGCTATTATGATAGTCTGGCAAAGCCCGCCACTATCATTACCAAACCATTAGTAATTGCTCCCAATATGGTGAGTGTGGTGGAAAAGCCGGGCTTTGAAATGTACATTTCAGATAAAGCCATTTATGATACGGTGTCAACCTCCTATTTTGTAACCGGATCTGCATCCCCCTATGCCTTTTCAGATATTCATCAGGTGGGAGAAGGGGCAACACCGGTGCATGATGATATGGTGGTCAGACTTAAACTGAAAAAGAAAGTACCGGAAGAATGGCAGGATAAGCTGATCATCCTGCGTGGTGACCGTAAAGGCAGTACCGTACGTAAAGCAGTGTGGCAGGAGCAATGGCTCTCCGCGAAGTTCAGCGATTTCGGATCCTATCAGTTGCTGGCAGATGTGATGCCTCCGCAAATTAACAGTCTGGGCAATGGTGATACGGTGAACCTGAGTTCGGCCAGCCGTATTGTATTTACACCCACGGATAATTATGGAATCAAATCATTCAAAGCAATACTGTATTCCTGTACAGGGGATACTTCAGGCTTTCATTGCAGCGGAGATTCACTGAGCGCTGGACAGTGGTTGCGGTTTACCAATGATAAAGGCCGTAACTGGATCTATCGCTTTGATGAAACCTGTCCTTATGGTGTACATAAACTGAAAGTTACGGTCGAGGACCTGGTGGGAAATACCAGTACCAAAGAATGGTGGTTCAAACGTTATCCCTATACAGCGCCTCCTCCTAAAAAAGCCAGTCCCAAGAAAGGCAAGGGAACCAAGACTACCAAGAAAGCCACCGAGAAAGCCAAAAAGGATGTGAAGAAAACGGTGAAGAAAACAAAAAAGTAAAAGATGGCGGTAACATTAAAAGAAGGGGATCCGGCACCGGTTTTTTCAGGGAAGGATCAGGATGGAAATAAAATCTCCTTAAAGGATTACAGAGGGAAAATGCTCCTCTTGTATTTTTATTCTGAGGCAGGAACACCCACCTGCACACTGGAGTCCTGTAATCTCCGTGACAATTATAAAGGGCTGCTGTCAAAAGGAATTGAAGTGCTGGGGGTGAGCCCGGATTCGATCAGCCGGCAAAAAAAATTTGAGGGAAAATATAAATTACCCTTCCGGTTGATTGCCGATGAAGAACATCAGGTCACCGCTGCCTATGGTGTCAGAGACATGAAAAAACTATTCGGCCGCGAATACATGGGTATCCTTCGTACCAGTTTCCTGATTGACGAAAAGGGGAAAATTCTCCGCGTCTTTCATAAACCCCGCAACAAGGCCCATGCAGAAGAAGTGCTGGCTTCGTTGAAAAAATAAAGGCTGTTTTCTTCATTCCATTTTTTATTTACTAAGCAACCCGTTAGTCTGCTGATACGATAAGGGAGTACATAAAACTCCATTCGTATGCAGAAGGTATTAGCAGCAGCGCTGATTATTATTACACTCCAGGTATCCGCACAGGAAAAAAAAGAAGCAAAGCCCGTG
>DAORJS010000084.1:0-9646 GCA_035439185.1 Chitinophagaceae bacterium | reverse complement strand
GAGATGGTCATGATGACAATGACCGGGATCGTGGACCTGGCAGGGGAAATGATCATCAAAGATTCTGACAATAGATAGCCACGCAGTGCCACCTTCGGGTGGCACTGTTATTTTATAATGCAGACACAACGGGTGTCAGCGATGCCGTTACGGTAATGACCGTACCCTGTCCCTTCTGGCTTTCTACCTGGCATTTACCACCCATCAACAATGATCTTTCTTTCATTCCGATTAATCCCAGGGTCTTCTTTCTGGCTACTTCTTCCATATTAAATCCACAGCCGTTATCTACAATCCGCAATAGCACAATATCATTGTCTGAACTGAGATTCACCCATATTTTACTGGCTTTCGCATGGCGGATCACATTGGTGAGCGACTCCTGGAAAATCCGGAATAAAGCAGTCCTTGCTTTATCGGGCACCTGAACATAAGAGAGATCATTTTGAAAATAAGTCTGGATACCAAAACGGCTTTTGTAATCCTGCAGGTACCACTCAATCGTATCTGCCAGCCCCAGATCATCCAGCATGCCCGGGCGGAGTTCAGATGAAAGTTTGCGCACGGTAAACATGGCTTTCTCGAGCAGTGATTGTATACTTTCGAGTTTTTTCCGGAGCATCTCATCTTCTCCTTTAACCTTTGATTCGATCCAGGCCATATCAAACCGGAGAACGGTCAATTGTTGCCCCAGTTCATCATGAATTTCTCTGGCAATCATGGCTCTTTCTTCTTCCCTGATATCCTGTAAGTGAGCCGATAATTCCCTTAACTGCAAAGTGGATTCTTCCAGTTGCTTCTCTACTTTTTTCCTTTCCGTCATATCAATACCCATGCCCATTGCACAACGTTCGCCCTGGTAATTGACAAGGATGCAATTGAAATAATAGGGCACTCTGTTCTGTTGTTTGGTCAGCAGGAATGATTCCGCAGTGGACACCCCATCCATGAATGTCATTTTACTTCTTTCTGACATATACTCTTTATCAGGCTCATCAAAAAAAGCGAGTGGCGACATTGCAGCGATCTCTTCTCCCGTGTACCCGGTTACTTTCTCAAGGTTCTGATTCCAGCGATAAAAATGCCCGCTGCTGTTGTAGATATAAAAAATGCCCGGCAGGGTATTGATGATCGAATCCGATAAATCTTTTTCCCTGATAATTTCTTCTCTGGCCAGTTTGGAAGCGGTGATATCATGCAGGATTCCCGAAATACAGTTGACCAATCCTTTATCATCATGTAATGTCGTGCCATTAAATTCTATCCAGCATACCTGTCCTGCCGAATTGAGCATCCTTAATTCCAGGGAATGAGGCTGAGAAGTCTGGTTAAATATCCGCTGAAACAATTCACTGGTCTTGTCCCTGTCATCAGGATGAATGAATTCAATAAAGTTTCTCCCCAGGCTTTCTTCCCTTGTATAGCCGAATATTTCTGTCCAGGCCCTGTTCAAAAACAGCCAGCGTCCTTCCGGATCCAGTTGAAAAATCACTTCCTTGCTGTTGTCAACCACGTTCCGGTAAAGTTGTTCGCTGTCCCGCAGGGCCAGTTCACTCATTTTTTCACCGATAGCAAAAGCCACTTCACTTGCAATGGTCTGAAGCAGTCTGATTTCTTCTTCAGTAAACAAGTGTACCTGATTATAATACACCATGAATTTTCCGAGCAGTCTTCCCGAATAAACCAATGGAATAAACCCCAACGCTGTAATCCCTTCTTTTTTGATGATTGGTAAAAAATCACGGAGGCTTTCATCAAAGGCAACATCTTCCACCAAAATCGGGCTTGGGTCTTTTACATCTTTTTCCCAGGGACAGTGATGTGCGGCCAGTTCCTGATATTCTTTAGTCAATCCAAAGGAAGCCCTGAACTGTAATATGCCTTTTTCATTAAACTGAAGAATAGAAGCACGGTCTGCTTTTACCTGTTCAATAAGGCCGCGGATTGTCAGTTCATAGATATCGTCCAGTTCATTGGCCCGGCTGATGGCATCGGTTAATTCATATAGAAATTTGAACTGGGCGTACTTTTCCGACAATTTATTTTCTGCCTGTTTGCGGGAAGTAATATCAATAAATGAACCGAATAAAAAGAGGGGCTGACCGTATTTGTTTCTTACAGTACTTCCAGTATAGGCCACATCAAATAAACTACCATCCAGCCGCCTTGCTTTCGTTTCACGGTATTCAATCCCTTTTTCAACTACCTGCGTCATCATCTCATTGATCTGAACAGAATCAAACATTTCAGCCACATTTCTTCCAATGAATATTTCACGATTGTTGGCCCCCCACAGTTTACAAACTGCTTCATTCACGTAAATAATCTGTCCTTTCAAATCAGCGATTCCGATACCTGATACTGCAGAAGCGATGGCATAATCCTTCATCTTGAGATCGTTCTCAATCCTGGCTTTTTCTGTTATATCCTTGGCCAGAGCCATATAATTACCATCCGGCAGCATCAACGTACTTATTTCAATCACATAGGTACCCTTATCCTTGGTTTTTATTTTTCTGTAATCTGTTACCTTGGCAGATTCCGTAATGGCATTTAAATCCAGCGGTCTTTTTTTAATATCCGTCTCCAGGATCAGGTCCTGTACCCGCAGTGCAGCAAATTCCTCCCGGGTATAACCCAAATGTGTATACGCGCCCTCATTAAAATCAATGATTTTGCCTTCCTTATCATAAATGATCAGTCCGTCAGAAGCGAGTTGTAACAGGAATTTATACCTGGTTTCAAAATTGGTCATACTGGTGGTGTAAATGGAGTAACCTGCTGAATACTATTGCCTAAAATACAACCAAAAAAAAATTAACTGATAAAATTAGTGGCCGTTTAAGGGAAACCTTTTAATGATTTCAGTCGAAATAAGTATTAACACTTAATCTTCATCTCCAGGTTCCAATGCCGCCAAAAAATGACGATTTGGTTCATATTAATGAAAATCTGTAATTTAACGGAAAGCTTGCCGTATGAATCAATCATTTCCAGCTGACCTGGCCAGGGAGGCAGATTCACTATTCCGGAGAGGATTTAATGAAGAAGAAGTCAGTCTGGAACTCCGGCAAAAAGGCGCTGCTGAGAATTTGCTGCAGGAGCTCATCAATCATGTAAAACAGATCAGAAGCGGCAGACGAAAGAAAAATGGTTTTCTCTGTTGCGGAGTGGGCATTTTCCTCCTCGTATTTGGATGCATGCTAACTTTTTTCCTGTACAACAATGGCGGTGATATCCGTTTTGTAATGTATGGCCTGACCACCATCGGGGTTGGATTTACGATCAAAGGAATGATTGACCTGCTCGGTTGGTAAATACACCCGATTGAAATCAGCTTTATTCATATTCGTTATATTATCAGGTTTGATGGCCTGTAACAGCCAATCGAAGAATCTGAAAAAACAAGCAACCGCTGAAATCGCTGCTGCCGAAAAGGCCTTTGAAAAAATGGCTGCTGAAAAAGGTATTGACACTGCCTTCTGGTTTTATGCAGATACTGCTGCCGTTATCAAAAGGGGTAATGACTCCCTTATTAAAGGGAAAGCAGGTATACTGAATTTTTACAGTGCCCCTTATTTTAAATCCGCCCGGGTAAGATGGAGCCCCGACCTGGTCGAAGCTGCTGAATCCGGCGATATGGGTTATACTTTTGGCCGGTATGAATGGATATCAGCAGATAGTCTTGGTACCGAAGATACCAGTACAGGCGTTTTTCATACCGTCTGGAAAAAACAAACCGATGGCAGTTGGAAATATACCTGGGACTGACGGGCATTAAGCCTCTTCTTCCTGTATATACAACCAAGCTGTACCTTTGCGCATCACTAATTGAAACCGGTACATGATGCGATATTTACTCCTGCTGTCTTTTTTGATCCCCCTTTCTGTTTATTCCCAAAATAAATTGGGTAAATCCCGTCAGCAACTGACAAATGAACTGAATCAATCCGTAAAGAACGGACAATTTGCAAAAGCGGAGTTTGACGAAATAAAAAACAGGCTGGTCGTAAGTTCAAGGGATAGTTCGGGCCAGGGCTTCCGTTATGAATATGGCTTCGATGAAAAGACTGGAAACTGTAATACCGAAATGATCATTTCAACCTGCGAAACCTGTGTGAGGAATTTGCTGAATGAATTGCTTGCTGTGACTTCCTATCAATGGAAAAAGATAAACGAGAGTCAGTACGTTTCAAGGTTTGAAGATCACCTGCTGATTGAATGGCAGCAAACCGGTAATGAATTCTCGTTTACCCTTATCAGGACAGCCTGGACACGGGAGCTGTACAATATGATGAAAGAAAATTAATCCTTCCTTTTATTTTTCAAGCAGACCGTCTGTTCTCCATTGTTTGAACAGATTAATAGTACTGTCGCTTAATTTAGCGGGCTTACGGAATGGCATAAATCCGCGATCGGTGGGATTGAGCTCAATCCGACGGATGATTTCATCTATATCAGATTTAACATTGGCAAAATTATCATAGGCCCGTTTATTCCCTCCTTTTGACGGAATATGACAGGGGGCACATTTGTCTGCAATAACAGCCTGCAGGTTGGTTTCATAAGTCATTTTAGGAACAGCCGCAGTACCCGCTTTTTTCGAAGGTCCGCAATTGCTCAGCAGCAACACGGTTGAACTGATAGCTGCCACCATAAAAAATTGTTTCATGTTGATAGATTTTTTAAAAAATGAATGTACTCAAAAAATCGGAGTTTAAACACTGTAAACAGTCTTAATCGTAATAAAAGCGCTTCCCGTTGCCATTATCATTAACAAAAGGATAAATTTGCCGGTTCCAATGCTTCGCAAAACTGCCCGTACATATCATCATGCTTATCGTGGTCTTTCCCGGGAAACCTGGCTCCTGTCCTTTATTATGCTGATCAACCGCAGCGGAACCATGGTGGTACCATTTATGACCCTATACCTTACCGGGCCTGAAATGGGTTATTCAGTGGGGGAAGCCGGAATTGTATTTGGCTTTTTTGGCGCCGGTGCCTTCAGTGGTGCCTGGCTGGGTGGTAAAATGACCGACCGGTTTGGGTTCTATCCGGTACAGCTGATCACATTGACCGGTGGAGGTATCCTGTTTTTTTTGCTGGGTCAGATGAAAGCCTATCCGCTGATTTGTCTGTTTACCTTCCTGCTCAGTTTTGTCAATGAAGCCTTCCGCCCGGCTAATTCAACGGCAATTGCTTTCTACAGCCAGGAAGAAAACAGGACCCGTTCCTATGCTGTTAACCGGCTTGCGATTAATATTGGCTGGGCTGTCGGTAGTGCCTTGGGGGGTTATCTCGCAGGCATTAATTATGAACTGCTTTTTTGGGTGGATGGATTCACAAATCTGGGTGCAGCCCTTTTATTGTGGGTCTTACTAAGACCTGCCAGTTTTCAGCCTGCAAACCATATACAAAATTCGGTGGATGCAAAGCCTGCTTACCGGGATAAGGATTATATGTTTTTTGTAGCAGCTACTGTTTTGTTTGCCACCTGTTTTTTTCAGCTGTTTACCAGTCTGCCGGTTTTTTTCAGAAAGGATATACAGCTTTCAGAGCCGGTCATCGGAATCATCATGGCTGCCAATGGAATATTGATCGCTTTGTTTGAGATGGTAATCGTATTTAAACTGGAAGGCAAAAGAAAAAATCAGTTTTACTTTTCAATAGGTGTGGTGCTTATCGGAATCTCCTTTATGATTTTAAATTTCCCGGGGGCGGGAGCCATCACCTGTTTTGTCATGATCCTGGTCGTTACCCTTGGTGAGATACTCGCGTTGCCTTTTATGAACAGTTACTGGATTAGTCGAACACAGGCCGGTAACCGGGGCCAGTATGCCGCCATATATACCATGGCGTGGTCAATAGCACAAACGCTGGGGCCGGCAGGTGGTGCCCAGGTAGCCCAGCATTGGGGTTTTACAACATTGTGGTGGATGGTAGGAGGACTCTGCCTGCTTACTGCCCTTGCTTTCCGAAAATGTGCCTGAGATTGTGTTAATACGTCTTTTGACAATAAAAATGGTTGCAGTAATTTTGCAGATGATGAAAAAAATAATCCCGGGATTTTGTCTGCTCATACTGTTTTGTTCCTGTGGTGCTGATGAAAAATTAACTGAAAAGGAAGTACTTGCAGTTATTGATAAATTTGATCAGGGCTGGAAATTGAAAGATGCGAAGCTGGTTGATTCCGTACTGTCAGACAAATACGTTTATTTCACTCAGAGCGGGCATACTTTCGACCGGGCCAGCCTGATTAAAACGGCTGGATCCAATGTGTACACCCTACAGAATATGGAGCGGGAATCCTATACAGTGATGCTGGAAGGAAATACAGCCGTGGTCAATACGACCTGGCAGGGAAAAGGGGTTTATCACGGCCAGAATTTCGATGACAAACAACGCTGTAGTATCACCATTGTCAAAAACGATGGAAAAGTAAAGATTTTGTCGGAGCACTGTACCCCGATCCGGAATACACCCATTGTGAATTAATCAGCCAGCGCAAAATCCACGGCTGCTTTAGCATGCCACCAGGCGGTATCGAATACCGGTATCGAAACATGCTCCTGTTTGATCAGCAAAGGAATTTCAGTACATCCTAAAATCACTCCTTTTGCACCTTCTTCCATCAATTGATTGATGATCTGAAGATATCGCTGACGGGTTTCATCGCGGAAAATTCCGCTGTCCAGTTCACTATAAATACTTTCGTTGATATAACGGATTCCTTCTTCATCGGGGATCAGGGCGCGTATCCCATTTTCCTTCAACCGGTCCCTGTAAAAATCCATTTGCATGGTATATTTTGTTCCCAGCAGGGCTACTGTATCAAGACCTTGATTCCGGATCGCAGCCGCAGTGGCATCTGCTATATGGATCAATGGAACATTAATCGCTGCCGCTACCCGATCAGCAATATAATGCATGGTATTGGCGCCAAGCAATATACAGTCTGCGCCGGCCTCAACTGTTTTCCGGGCAGCGGATATAATGATATCAGCTACTCCGTCCCAATCATCAGAGAGGGTCAGTTTTTTGATGGTTCCGAAGTTCACCGAATTAAGGATAATTTTTGCCGCTTCCTCCCCTCCCAGCCGCTGATTGACCAGTTGGTTGAAATAACGGTAATAGTCAACTGAAGAATGCCAGGTGAGTCCGCCTACCAATCCGATTGTTTTCATTGAATAAATGTAGGACAAGCAGCCCCATGTTCAAAATAAACGTCATGTTTTCGTAATCATACAGAAATCATCAAAAGCTTACTTTTGCGCAAACAAGGATTCATGCAAAGAATATTATTAGTAGCCCTTTCATTTTTTTGTATTACCCATGGAAGGTCACAGACAACGCTGCAAAGACCCAAACTGGTGGTCGGACTGATGGTTGACCAGATGCGCTGGGATTATTTATACCGTTATTATGACCGGTTTGCTCCCAATGGCGGATTCAAAAGAATGCTGAACAGCGGGTTCAGTTGTGAAAATGCCATGATACCTTATACACCAACTTATACAGGCTGCGGACATAGTTCTGTTTATACCGGATCCGTTCCGGCGATCAATGGTATTGCCGGGAATTACTGGTGGGATAAAGAAAAAATGCGTTCTGTGTATTGTGCCGAAGATAATACGGTGAATACCGTAGGCAGTAAATCATCACAGGGAAAAATGAGTCCGCGGAATATGCTGAGTACCACGATTGGGGATGAATTAAAGATCGCCACCAATTTCCGGAGTAAGGTCGTGGGAATTGCCATCAAGGACCGCGGGGGTATTTTACCTGCTGGTCATAGTGCCGATGCAGCTTATTGGTATGATAACAGTGTGGGCGACTGGATTACTTCAGATTATTATATGAAAGCCCTTCCGGTCTGGGTTAATGAATTCAACAGCCGGAAAATGGTTGATAAGTATTATCAGGAAGGATGGAAACTGCTTTATCCTGCAGCCACCTATCTGCAAAGCACGGCAGATGAAAAGGGCTATGAGGCAAAGACACTCAACGGAAATAAATTTCCTTATGACCTGAGTGGCTATATGGGAAAGGATTTTGGAAAAATTTCCACGACACCGATGGGCAACAGCCTCACTGCTGAATTTGCGAAAGCGGCCATCCTGGGCGAACAATTGGGTACGGATAATATCACTGATCTGCTGGCCATCAGTTTTTCCTCACCGGATTATATCGGACATTCTTACGGACCCAATTCAATAGAAGCAGAAGATGCGATGTTGCGTTTAGATCAGGAACTGGGAAAACTCTTTGATTTCCTGGATAAAAAAATAGGTCAGGGACAATACACCGTTTTCCTGACCGCCGACCACGGGGTGGCGAATATTCCTGAGTTCATGACTGAAAATAAGATCCCCGGAGGAAGGATAATGATGAATAATGTGACGAAGGACATCAATCTTCAATTGAAAGAAAAATACGGTATTGGAAATATCATTGTCTATGATGATAACTATCAGCTGGCTTTGAATCATCCGGCCATGGATTCGGCGAAACTGGACAAAAAAGAAATCAGTAACTGGATCATCAACCGGCTCATGAAGGAACCGGCAATAATCAGGGCTTTCCCTGTGGAAGACATGAATAAGGTTCCATTACCTGAAAAAATCAGGATGATGCTGAATAACGGTTACTTTGCCAACAGAAGCGGTGAAATACAGTTTCTGTTAAGGCCTAATTATATTGATGCCTGGAGTAATACAGGTACCACCCACGGACTCTGGTATCCTTATGACAGCCATATCCCCCTGCTTTGGTATGGCTGGGGGATCCGCAAAGGAAAACTGAACCGGGAAACTTATATGACCGATATTGCTCCTACCCTTTCCGCCATGCTCAGAATCCAGATGCCCAGCGGAAATGTAGGCCATGTGATTGAAGAAGTATTAAAATAAAGGCTGTACCCTGCAACTATTTCGTAATTTTCTGAATCCGATTATCACCACCAAAAAATAGTGCATATGAACAGGCTTTTCCTTTTACTATCCATCATTTTTATTTGCAGCAGTCATGGTAACCTGTTGCAGGCTCAGCAGGTTGACAGCTTACAATTCTTTACCGATGAGGCTGCCATCGAAATGCAACTGACTACAGATATCAAGGCCTTGCAAAATGAAAAGGGACAGGATGTATTTCAACCCGCCACAGCCAGTCTGAAATTCCCGGATGGGACTGTCATTGAAGAGCCCATCCAGGTGGGACCAAGAGGAAAATTCAGAAGAGGGTATTGCCGCATCCCCCCGATCATGATGCAATTCCGGAATGCCGGAGCAGCCCGATTATCATCGCTGGGCAAACTGAAACTGGTGATCCCCTGTGGTGGAGCTGCTGCCGATGAAGAACTGATCCTAAAAGAATTCCTGGTCTATAAATTATATAATCAGCTGACTGATCTCAGTTTGCGGGTAAGACTGGTAAAAACCACGTTTAACGACAGCAAGGGTAAGTTTAAATCCTTTACCCAGTATTCTTTTCTGATGGAGGATGATGGAGATATGGCCCGCCGGAATGGTTGTAAAAAGAGAACCCATGGACAAATCCTGACCGAAGCTACTGACCGCAAAACGATGACCCGGGTTGCTGTTTTTGAATACATGATCGGGAATACAGACTGGTCGGTTCCTAATAATCA
>DAORJS010000083.1:0-9647 GCA_035439185.1 Chitinophagaceae bacterium | reverse complement strand
CTTCGCTGGGAAAAACAAATCCAGTTCAATGCCGGTTTTGATATCACTTTCTACAAACGCCGCTTCAGTATCACGGCCGATTATTTCCGTAAAACAGTGGATGGATTGCTTTTCACACCTTCGGCTTCCCTTTATCTGGGAACAGTGCCCATCCCAACGGCTAATATCGGTTCCACCCGCAGCAGTGGTATCGACCTGATGCTTTCCTTTAATGAAACTTTTGGAAAATCACTGAAATTAAATACCAGCCTGACCTTTACTACTGCGAAGAATGAAGTAACGGCTACCAACAGCGATGGTACAGCCAAGATCCCCGGTGGTTACTATTTCAACGGACAATCACAGAGTGTGACTGTTTTTGAAAAAGGACAGACCCCTGGTTACTTCTATGGATTCCGGACGGATGGTCTCTTCCAGACTTTTGCAGAGGTCACCGGACATGCCACCCAGACCGGTGCGCAGCCTGGTGATATCCGCTATGTGGATATGAATAAAGATGGGGTGATCAATGATGCAGACAAAACCAAGATCGGTGATCCCTTCCCTGATTTTACCATGGGATGGAACCTGAATCTGGAATACAAGAACTTTGATTTCACAGCATTCACTTACGCTTCTGTAGGTAATGAAGTGTATCGTGCTTATGAGCGGAATGCCAACTATACCAATAAGGACAGGATGATCCTGGCGCGCTGGACCGGAGCCGGTACAGCCACCAGTGCTAAAAATCCAAGGTATTCCTTTACTGATGCCAACAGCAATATCCGCGTATCAGACCGCTATGTGGAAGATGGTTCCTTTATTAAATTAAAGAACGTTCAGCTGGGCTATACTTTCCCTGCAAAAATGACCGGTAAGATTTTCAGCAAACTGCGCATCTATGCACAGGTAAGAAATGCATTCACGCTTACAAAGTACACAGGACTGGATCCGGAAATTTCCGGTGGTATCCTGGATACCGGTGTTGATCGTGGTGCTTATCCGCAGGCCCGTACTTATGCACTGGGAATTGATATCAAACTCTAAGCTGATCATCTAAAAAATACTGAAACAATGAAAAAACTGATTATAAAAACAACCCTGATTGCCGGACTGCTGTTCACTCAGTCTTCCTGCAAAAAATGGCTCGACTATAACCCGAGAGAGGATTTCCAGATCACTGAACTGGATTACCTCGCGTCAGAATCTGATTACCGTACCATGGCAGTGAGTGTGTACTCGCCCCTCCAATGGCTGAACCAGGCTGTTGTTGTAGGAGAGATTGCATCTGATAACTCCGTCAGCGGCGGTGAAAACGCTTCTGATGTATTATCCCTTCAGCAGATTGATGACTATACCCATACCCCTAATAACTCCACCCTGGCAGAATTGTGGAAGTCGGCGTATGAAGGAATCAACCGCGCCAATTATATGACGCAGTATAAAGCCGCCAATCCTGCCGGTAAATCCGTTGATTTTGCGGGTAAGGAAGCCCTCTACGGGGAAGTTCATTTTCTCCGGGCTTATTATTATTTCACCCTCGTGAAATTTTTCGGGGATGTTCCTCTTTTTGTTGATAAAAGACTGGGTCTTTCAGAGTCAGCTACTTTAGGCCGTGCACCCAAGGGTGATGTATATCGCCAGATTGAAGCGGACCTGAATGCTGCTATCAGTGCCCTGCCTGCCGTACAGGTACAAAAAGGAAGGATCACCAAGTATGCGGCACAAAGCCTGTTGGGTAAAGTCTATCTCTATCAGAAAAAATACAATGAAGCAGCTACTGTACTTGAATCAGTGATCAATGCCAATGCGTTTTCACTGGTCAGCAATTTTGCTTCCATGTTCCTGGCTTCCGGTGAAAACGGACCAGAGTCTGTTTTTGAAATTCAATATTCCAATACCTCTCCTTATTATAACTGGGGTGGATATAATCGTGGTCAGGGTAACTATGCCGTTCAGCAATGCGGAATCCGTGGTTTGAATGGAACTGGCGCCATGCCTTATGCAGCCGGATGGAGTACTAACCTGCCCACACAGAACCTGTCCAATGCCTATGCAGCCGGTGATCAGCGTAAAGCAGCCACTATCCTGGATATAGAAGCCTATAAAGCAGCGAATCCATCTTTTAATATCACCTATCAGGTAGCTCCTTATAAAAACACCGGTCTTTACAGTCAGAAATATCATCCGCGTAAGGGTGAAACATCCGGACAGCTGGAGCTGAACTATCTGAATAATTACCGGATCATCCGTTATGCTGATGTACTGCTGATGGCAGCCGAGGCCTGGAATAAATCCAGCACGCCTAATGATACAAAGGCACAGGGTTATCTGAATCAGGTTCGTCGCCGTGCTTTTGGCAATACTTCTAATGATATTACTGCCAGCGGTAATGCGCTTTATCTCGCGATTCTGAATGAACGCAGACTGGAACTGGCCATGGAAGGAGACCGCTTCTTTGACCTGGTACGCACCGGTCAGGCAGCTACCGCTATCACAGGATTTACAGTCGGTAAACATGAGTTATTCCCGATACCATTGGAAGAAGTAACCATTTCTGGTCTTACCCAAAACCCCGGCTATTAATCATCCATCAAAACTGAATGCATATGAAAGCAATAAAATATATAGCAGGTCTGGCGATTGCCCTCTCGGTATTTACCGCCTGCAAGAAAACAACTTATGAAGACCTCTCCCTGGTGGCAACAGCCACTGATCCCGATCAGCTGAGTGTGCTCTTCGAAATCACCCAGGATAATTCCGGACTGGTGACCATTACCCCCAATGGTACCGGTGCTGTAAAATATGAGGTGTACTATGGCCATGGTGCCGCTACACCGGTTGTGGTTATGGCGGGTAAGAATACCACCCATACTTATCCGGAAGGAGTATATACCGTAAAAATTGTAGCCTATAATGTGGTTGGTAAAACCAAAGAGATTACCCAGCAGCTGACGGTTTCATTCCGGGCCCCTGAAAATCTGGATGTGATTACGGCCATTGATGCCGGCAATAATTTTAAACTCAATGTATCGGCTTCAGCTTTATACGAAACCAATTTCAGGGTATTCTTTGGGGATGTACCCAATGAAGTGGGAACTGTTTTTCTGGAAGGACAAACCGTTAGCCATATTTACGCCAATGTAGGAACCTATAATGTAAGGGTGGTGGCTTATAGTGGTGGTGCTGCCACCACACAGATCACAAGACCGATTACGATTGTAGATCCCCTGTTGCTCCCGATCACTTTTGAATCAGCTACTGTGAATTATGCTTTCACCAATTTCGATGGTGGAAATGTAACGGTGATTAATAACCCGCAATCATCAGGAATTAATACCAGCGCCAAAGTGGCCCGTATGGTCAAAAATGCCGGTCAGCCCTGGGGTGGAAGTTTTATCACATTAAGCAGTCCGATTGACTTCAACACCGGAAAAATATTCCGGATGAAAGTATGGTCTCCCCGTGTTGGTGCCAAAGTCTTACTCAAAATAGAGAACTCCGCCAACAGCGCTCAGAATTATGAAAAAGAAGTACTGACCACGGTAGCCAATGGCTGGGAAGACCTGGTTTTTGATTACCAGGCGGTGAATACCGGTAATAGTTATAACAGAATCGTACTCATTTTTGACAATGGTACCATGGGAGATGGCTCGGCTAATTTCACCTTCCTGATGGATGATATCCGGCTGGTGGCTTCATTGCCTCTCAGCCTGCCACTCGATTTTGAATCCACCACTACCAACTATAACTGGTTTGATTTTGACGGAGGTAATGTTACCACCATTAATAACCCCCATGCCACCGGTATCAATACCAGTGCAAAAGTGGGTCGCATGATTAAAAATGCCGGTCAGCCCTGGGGTGGAAGTTTCCTGACCCTGAGTTTGCCCATGAACTTTACCAATAAAATTTTCCGGATGAAGGTCTGGTCACCCAGAGCCGGTGCCAAGGTTTTATTGAAAGTGGAGAACTCCGCCAACAGTACACAGAATTTTGAAAAGGAAGTCGTGATGACAGTAGCCAATGCCTGGGAAGACCTGGTATTTGATTATAATGCAATCAATACAGCGAATACCTATGACAGAGTTGTGCTGATTTTTGATAATGGTACCATGGGAGATGGGTCGGCCAATTTCACTTTCTACTTTGATGATATCCGGCTGGTGAATACTGTTCCTATTACACTCCCGTTAAACTTTGAACATCCGGTTACTTATGGCTGGACCAATTTCGATGGCGGTGATGTAACGGTGATCGCGAACCCGCAATCGGCCGGTATCAATACCAGTGCAAAAGTGGCCCGCATGATCAAGAATGCCGGACAACCCTGGGGAGGCAGCTTCCTGACCCTTGCCGGTCCGATTGATTTTTCAGTGAACAAGACTTTTAAAATGAAGGTTTGGTCACCCAGGGTGGGTGCCAAAGTGCTGCTGAAAGTGGAGAACTCAGCCAATCCCGGACAGAATTATGAGAAAGAAGTATTGACCACAGTTGCGAATGGTTGGGAAGAACTCACGTTCGACTATACAGCCATCAATACCGCCAATAACTATGACCGTATCGTGATCATATTTGATAATGGTACCATGGGTGATGGCACGGCCAACTTTACTTTCTTCTTTGATGATATTAAGCTTGTCTAATTCAATAAAATATTAATCATGCAGAACACAATTCAAAAAATATCCCTTTGCTGTCTGGCAACACTGCTGTTGTTCTCAGGCTGTAAAAAGCAGGAATATAGTTTCGGTAATATTAAAACACCAACCGGACTTACCCTGACCACAGAGATCGCCGGGGCCACCATCCCCAATCCGGCTGGTAACGGAACCGGGAATGTGACCATTACCAGTACGGCCAGTGATGTACTGACTTATAATATTGATTTCGGTGATGGACAAACCCAGGTGGTTCCTTCAGGTACCATTGTACACAAGTACAGCAACCCCGGTACAAACAGTTATACCATTACAGTTAACGC
Source organism: Chitinophagaceae bacterium (assembly GCA_035439185.1). Lineage (GTDB taxonomy): Bacteria > Bacteroidota > Bacteroidia > Chitinophagales > Chitinophagaceae > JJ008. Next base: position 4,684 of record DAORJS010000083.1, on the reverse strand, counting down.
TGTTGGAACCGGCGGAGCCACTTCCACCATCAGTAAAAGAATCACGGTATTTGTTGACTTCGCGATTCCTTCCACTATTCTGGATCCGCTGACCGGAAGCGGCACAAAAGTGTGGGTAACCGATAATGATGCACCTGGTCATTTTGGGGTAGGACCGAACACAGAGTTTTCACCCATCTGGTATGCGGCCGGTCCCAACAGCAGGGAAGCCTGTGCCTATGATGATGAAATTACTTTTACCCGTGATATCATTAATCGTGTATCCATGACCGTTAATAATAAGGGGGCATCCTTCTCGATCGGTGCTGCCACTGGTTTTTACGGATTCAGCGGAGGCGACAATTGTTATCCCATCAATACCGGTGGGACCAAGCTGCTGGCCTTTATGAATGCCACATCAGGTTCAACCCCGGCAGTGTCCACCCAGATTCAGTTCATGGTGCCCGGTAATGGGATCATTAATTTCGGAACAGGCGGAACCGTGTATGAGATTTTATCAATCAGTAACACATCCCTGCACCTGCGGAATATCGGGGCAGATGGCAATTCCTGGTACCAGAAGTTAAAACCCAAACCCTGATCCATGAAACTTAAATTGATTGTCCTGCTGGGCCTGCTTGGATTATTCTCCTGCGGAAAAGACAAGGATAATGGCGGAAGCAATAATAATCCGCCCTCCAATCTTATGGTCAATGCCGTGGTATCAACCGATAATAGCGGGAACGTAAGTTTTACCGCAACGGCCACCAATGCCGTGACCTACGAATACGGATTCGGGAACGGTGTATTTCAAACCGTTCCCTCCGGATCGGTTACCTATAAATATCCCGCTTCGGGAACTTATACGGTAACGGTAGTGGCAAAATCCTCCGGTGGACAAACCATTTCAAAAACCATCACAATAACAGTAGCCGTGACTTTAACACTGGTTTGGTCGGATGAATTTGACACACCGGGTGCACCGGATCCTGCCAAATGGGGCTACGATATCGGTGCCGGCGGCTGGGGAAATAATGAACTGCAGTATTATACCAACCGGCTGGAGAATGCACAGGTGTCAACCGGTACCTTGAAAATTACATTGAAGGCGGAAAGTTTCAGTGGCAGTAATTATACTTCGGCCAGGATCCTTTCTAAGAATAAATTCTCATTCAAGTATGGGAAAGTGGAAGCCAGGGCCAAACTGCCTGCAGGTGGTGGCACCTGGCCGGCCATCTGGATGCTGGGAGATAATATCGGTACAGTGGGTTGGCCTGCCTGCGGGGAAATAGATATCATGGAGCATGTAGGCAATCAACTCAACAAGATATTCGGCACCGTACACCATCCCGGTCATTCGGGTGGCAATGCGGATGGAGGAACAACCATCATTGCCGATGCCACCACGGCTTTTCACCGTTATGGAATGGAATGGACCCCGACCACGATTAAATTCTCCGTGGATGATGTGGTGTTTTACACATTTGCCAATAACAATACATTGCCCTTTAATCAGAATTTCTTCCTGATCATGAATATTGCCATGGGAGGCAATTTTGGCGGAGCAGTGGATCCCGCTTTCAGTACAGGCATCATGGAAGTGGATTATATCAGAGTGTATCAATAAAGAACAATGAAAAAGCTTGCTACCTGTATCATCGCCGGTTTGCTGGTATTTGCCTTAACCGGTTGCAGTGTGCCCCTGCACAGCCAGTCTTCATTTAATAAACTGGTATGGAGTGATGAGTTTAATTACCAGGGCTTACCTGACAGCAGTAAATGGGGTTATGACCGGGGAACCGGTTGCCCTGATATCTGCGGTTGGGGAAATAATGAACTGCAATACTATACCTGGAACCGGAAAGAAAATGCCCGTGTTGAAAATGGTAAACTGGTGATTGAAGCCAGGAAAGAGCAGATGGAATCTAAAAACTATACTTCTGCCAGACTGGTAACCAAAAACAAAGGACATTGGAAATACGGCCGTATCGAAATCAGGGCGCAGCTGCCTTCCGGAAGAGGAATGTGGCCTGCCATCTGGATGCTTCCCGAGAAATGGGAATATGGCGGATGGCCAAGAAGCGGAGAGATTGATATCATGGAACATGTAGGCTATATGCCGGATTCGGTTTTTGGCACCGTACATACAGAGGCTTATAACGGGATGCTGGGAACTCAAAAAACGAAAGGATTATTAAGCCGGGATTTAGCAGATCAGTTTCATATTTACAGTATCGAGTGGACACCGGAATATATTTCTTTCCGCATGGATGGTAAAGAGTATAATCATTTCAGGAACGATCAGCAGAATATTGCCGCCTGGCCTTTTGATAAGGAATTTCATCTCCTCCTCAATATTGCCGTGGGTGGTAACTGGGGCGGAAAAAAAGGAGTGGATGATGCCATATTTCCCCAGCAGATGAAGGTTGACTGGGTGAGGGTATATCAGTAAGATCATTCCTGCCTTGTTTCAATAAGGATTTGCTCACGCTTTCAATCAATGCTTTTATGTCCAGAATAATTTCATTTGCATGGCTGCTGCTCTTTGTGGCACCGGCAACTGCACAAACCGGATTGAATAAGAAAACAGAAAGGGCCGTTGATTCAGTACTCCGGCTGATGACCCTTGATGAAAAGATCGGACAGATGAACCAGTACAACGGACCCTGGTTGGCTACCGGTCCGCTGACCAATGATGGTAACCTGCTCGACCAGGTAAAATCCGGTAAAGTTGGTTCCATGCTGAATGTAACCGGTGTGAAACGCACCCGTGAATTGCAGGAACTCGCGCTGCAATCAAGATTGAAAATTCCTCTTTTATTTGGTCAGGATGTGATCCACGGGTATCGCACCATTTTCCCGGTTCCTTTGGCAGAAGCAGCCAGCTGGGATTTAGCAGCCATGGAAGCCAGTGCCCGTGTGGCGGCTAAAGAAGCCAGTGCAGCGGGTATCCACTGGACCTTTGCACCGATGCTCGATATCAGTCGCGACCCGCGCTGGGGCCGGGTGATGGAAGGAGCAGGAGAAGATACTTATCTCGGATCGCTGATTGCGAAAGCGAGAGTGAAAGGGTTCCAGGGAACAGGTTTTGGTGATACCAGTGCGGTGATGGCCTGTGCCAAACATTTTGTGGGCTATGGGGCAGCCGAGGGAGGAAGGGATTATAATACGGTGGACATGAGTATGCGTCGTTTGCATGAGGTTTACCTGCCGCCGTTTAAAGCCGCTGCGGATGCCGGTGTGGCCACGTTCATGAATTCATTCAATGACCTGAACGGGATACCGGCTACAGGCAGTAAATATTTACAAAGAGATTTATTGAAAGGAAGCTGGGCCTTCAAAGGATTTGTAGTGAGTGACTGGGGCAGTATTGGTGAAATGATTAATCATGGTTATGCAAAGGACAACCGGGAGGCTGCGATGCTGGCAGCCAATGCCGGCAGTGATATGGATATGGAAAGCAGGAGTTATACCAAAGAGCTGGCCACCCTGGTGAAAGAAGGAAAAGTAAAGATGACAGTGATAGATGATGCGGTGAGAAGAATACTGCGGAAGAAAATAGAAATGGGTTTATTTGAAAACCCTTTCCGTTATTCGGATCTGCAAAGAGAAGCGCGTAACTGGAATAATCCGGAACACCGGCAGGTGGCGGTTGATATCGCCAGAAAAAGTATTGTATTACTGAAGAATGAAAAAAATATCCTGCCACTTTCAAACAAGGCCGGAACTATTGCATTGATTGGTCCTTTTGTAAAAGCAAAATCAGATCATCTGGGATTCTGGAGTTATGACTGGCCCGATGATACTGCAAGGATCTCTTCTATCTGGGAAGCAGTGAGCCGTAAAATGGGAGGGGATTCAAAATTATTATATGCGAAGGGAGTGGCGATCACCGGTGAGGATCGTTCCGGATTTGCGGAAGCGATTGAAAAAGCAAAACTGGCTGAAATAGTGATCCTGACCGTGGGCGAAGCCAGGGATATGAGCGGGGAAGCCAAGAGCCGGAGCAGTATACAATTACCCGGTGTACAGGAAGAGCTGGTAAAAGCAATTGTAGCCTTGGGTAAACCCACCGTAGTATTGATCAGTGCCGGTCGTCCATTGATTTTTAACTGGACAGCTGACCATGCGCCTGCGATAGTATATACCTGGTGGCTGGGTACGGAAGGTGGCAATGCCATTGCAGATGTATTATTCGGTGACTATAATCCTTCGGGTCGTTTGCCCATGAGTTTTCCGAGGGCGGAGGGGCAGATCCCGATTTATTATAATCATGTACAGACTGGCCGGCCGGCCATGCACGACAGTGATAAATTTTATCGTTCGGCTTATACGGATCTTTCTATTTATCCTAAATATGCGTTTGGTTACGGACTCAGTTATTCGGCATTTGAATACAGTCCGGTTACACTCAGCAGTAAAACCCTTCGCAAGGGACAAACCCTGGAAGCCAGTGTAACCGTTACCAATACCGGTAAGGTGGCAGGAACGGAAACGGTACAGTTATATATCCGTGATCTGTTTGCTTCAGTGGTGCGACCGGTAAAAGAGCTGAAGGGTTTTCAGCAGGTAAAACTCGCTCCCGGTGAGAGTCGTATGGTTCGTTTTAAAATTACCGTGGATGATCTTCGGTTTTACAATGAGCAGTTGCAGTATATCTGGGAGCCGGGGGCTTTCAAAATCTATATTGCAAAGGATGCGGCGC
>DAORJS010000082.1:0-9672 GCA_035439185.1 Chitinophagaceae bacterium | reverse complement strand
TGGCTGAGTTACATTTAAAAATAGCATATGAAAAAAATAATCCTTTCCACACTGAGTCTGTTTTTCATATTCAGTTTAACTGCCCAAAAACCACGTGCCCGTGATATCGGTATTCCCTTTGATGGTACCCCCGGAAAATTCAATGCAATTACAGATGTAAAAGGGGTGGAAGTGGGATACAGCACCATCATAACAGGATCGGGAAAAAATATACGGGGGAAGGGTCCGGTAAGAACCGGAGTCACTGCTATTCTCCCCAGGGGCCGTCAAAATAATCCGGTCTATGCAAACTGGTATGCATTGAATGGCAATGGAGAAATGACGGGTACCACCTGGATCACCGAATCAGGTTTTCTGGAAGGACCGATCATGATCACCAATACCAATAGTGTGGGTGTGGTGAGGGATGCCGTACTCAAATGGTATGTAAAAAAAGGATGGTACCAGGAAGATTTCTGGTACACTTATCCGGTGGTAGCCGAAACCTATGATGGATTTTTAAATGATATCTATGGCTTTCATGTAAAAGAGGAAAATGCCTGGGAAGCATTGGACAGTGCCAAAAGCGGGTATCTCAAAGAAGGAAATGTAGGCGGTGGCACCGGTATGATGTGTTTAGGATTTAAGGGCGGTACCGGTACTGCATCGAGAGTGATTAAAATAAAAGATTCAACTTATACGGTTGGCGTGCTGGTGCAATCGAATTTCGGTGCAAAATCCAATTTTACCATTGCAGGTGTTCCGGTTGGGCGGGAATTGAAAGACACCATGAATTATGAATTCAAAGCACCCCCATCCTATCAGCCCGGCGATGGCTCCATTATTGTGGTATTGGCCACGGATGCACCTTTATTACCCCATCAGTTAAAAAGAATGGCTGCAAGGATTGCTTTGGGCGTAGGGAAAGCAGGAGGTCGTGGCGAAAACGGATCGGGTGATATCTTCATCGCCTTTTCAACTGCCAATCCTGCCGCCTTTCAAAGAGAAAATTTCACCACCCTGTCCGAATTACCGAATGATATGATTAACCCCTTGTTCAATGGCACCGTTCAGGCAGTGGAAGAAGCAATCATCAATGCGATGGTGGCGGCCGAAACCATGGAAGGGATCAATGGCAATAAAGCTTATGGACTCCCGCATAAACTGGTGATGGATGTATTGAAGAAATACAACCGGGTGAAATAGAAAGCTGTAAAATCAGTTTATTTTGCAGTACAATGCAACTGCTGATGTTTGACAGAAACCAAAACCGGAAAAGCCGCCTGCTGCGTTTTCTGCTGTAGATGGTTGTAGGTTTTAGCGCAGCATTTCTCTACCGTTATCTTAAATTGCATGGGTAAATTTTGAACCCCTTCAAAGTGTTTTCATCACAGGTTGAACAGAATTTTTGAACCCCGGGGAACATTATTTACGGATCATTCAAAATCATTTAAAATGGACCAGACAACCTTAGGCATTGGCACCCGTCTCCAGCATACCCAGCACGGGCCCGGCGTAATCGTAGGCGTGAAATTCGCCACCTATCTCATCGCCTTTATCAATACCGGTATCAGGGAAATTGATAAAACAGATGCTCAACTCGAAGAGATCATCCCGGAAAATGTGTCGGTGGAAGTGGAAACACAGAGTGAGACAGAAAAATCACTCCTGAAAATTTTAAGAATGTGGGGCGGTATCACCGAACCCGTACCGTTGGGAGATCGCTGGATCAAAGGAATGATGATCCTGCAACCAGCAGACAAATCCCTAAAACCAAAAGAAATCCCCATTGAGGATTTCTTTCATAAAATTGTGATGCTCCGCGACCGGCTTCGGGTGCTGGAACAGAATATCAACAGCAGCAAAACACTGACCGATGAAGAAAAAGTGAATATCCAGCAATATATCACCCGCTGTTATGGCTCACTCACCACATTTAATGTACTGTTCCGGAATAAGGAACAAAATTTTGTAGGGGAAAAGAGCGGGGAATAGATGAAAGTTGGGAAGTTGACAAGTTAAAAAGTTGATAAGGCGGGAGGTTCCCAACAAAAGAGACAGACTTTTCCATCAAAGCACCTCAACCTTTCAACTACTAAACTTATCAACTTATCAACTTTTCTTGGGGCAGGTATTCATCCCTACCAGGGTATACAAAGGACAAAAGCTAACCAGACTGGTCAGCACAAATACGCCGCCCAATACGACCAGGATCAGTCCCAGGGTACCGGTAACCGTACCACTGAAATAGAGATAAGCAAAAACGGCAGCAATTAATACGCGGATAATACGATCCACATTTCCCATGTTCGGTTTCATGTTCTGTAAGTTTTATGATTTAAAAATGAGTACCAGTGCGGCTACCAGGCTCAAACAAAGCAGGCAAACAATCGCCAGTTTCAGCCATTTACCTTTCATAGTACCGTTTTGATGAAGTAAAACTAACCGTAAAGGATGGGACAGTCCGGTGACCCGGGTCACCAACTCAATTGATTTCTATACCCGCCTCCGTTTGCCTGATCTTGCCCTCCTGTTCCAGTTTCTTGAGTACGCGGGTCACGACTTCCCTTGCCGTTCCCAGCTCAGCCGCGATCTGTTTATGCCGGATATCCAGTATTTTCTCCCCTTTCAACCGGCTTTTTTCCTGGAGATATTGATATAATCGCTGGTCCATGCGGCCAAAGAGGAGGGAATTAATGGTGTCCAGCATTTCGGTGTAACGCAGATTGTACTGCCGGAAGAACAGATCATTCAGTGCGGGAAATTCCCGGATCCATTTATTGATCTTTTCTGCCGGTAATAATAATAGCATAGAGGGCTCTTCGCTGATGGCAAAGATCCGGCTGGGCGACTGACTCAGTCCGGCTGAAAAAGACATAATACAGCTTTGCGTGGAGCCGATATAATAAAGTAGTAGTTCCTTTTCTTCCACACGGGTAAAGACTTTCACCAATCCCTGTAACACAATCGGGATCATGCGCACATATTGCCCTTCTTTTAATATCTCCATACCAGCAGGCACATCCATAACACTACCCTCGGTAGCAATAACCTGTAGAAGTTCCTGACTGAAGTCGGGTAAAAAGGGTTTTATTTCGGCGAGGTCGAGGGGCATGCTGAAAATTAGTGAATAATCTTATAGAAGCATTGTTTAACCGCAAAGACACGAAGACGCAAAGAAACGCAAAGAAATAACTGTAGTTTTTCGGGATTTGTAACTAAGAAAATACTTGTCCTTGAAATCTCCCTTGCGTCTTCGTGTCTTTGCGGTTAAGCATTTTTCCCAATCTCAATTTTCTTCTCGAAATTGCAGCATGCGCCTCCTATCTCTCATCTTCTTATTCCCTCTCCTGGCCACCGCCCAGGAGCCCTTTGACATCCTTATCAAAAACGGTAAAATCATAGATGGCAGTGGTAACAACTGGTATTACAGCGACCTGGCCATCAAAAACGGGAAAATTGTACAGATCGCCAGAGATATTAAACCAGGAACTGCCAAAAAAATCATTGACGCCAAAGGGATGATCGTGGCTCCGGGATTCATAGATGTACACACCCATCTCGAAGAAGATGAAGCCAAAGATCCTGAGACCAAAAGTTTTATTTATGATGGAGTTACCACCTGTATCACCGGCAACTGCGGTTCATCAAATGTTGATATCGCCAAGTACCTCAACTGGCTGGATTCCCTGAAACTATCTATCAATGTGGCCACCCTGGCCGGACATAACGATATCCGCAAATCCGTCATGGGCCGGGCTAACCGCGATGCCAGTGCCGATGAAATGAAAAGGATGGAAGCCATCATGCAGAAAGCCATGCAGGATGGCGCCGTTGGGTTATCAACGGGACTGATTTATATCCCCGGCACATATACCAAAACACCCGAGATTGTATCGCTGGCAAAAATTGCTGCTCAATATAATGGCGTTTATGCCACACATATGCGCGATGAGGGTGACAGTATCACTTACGCCATTGAAGAAGCCCTGACCATTGGCCGTGAAGCAAAGATCCCTGTAGAGATCTCGCATTTCAAATGCAGCGGTCAGCATAACTGGGGTCGTAGCAAAGAAACCATCCCTATGGTGGAAGCAGCCAGAAGAGAAGGCATCGAAGTAACCATTGATCAGTATCCTTATACCGCCAGCAGCACCTCTATCAGTACGTTATTACCTGATGAGGTGCTGGCCGACGGACAGGACTCCATCCGGGCCCGTTTACAAAGACCGGCCATCCGCAAACAGGTGACCGATCATATCCTGGCCCGTTTGAAAAAAAGAAAACTGAAACACCTGAGCTATGCGGTGGTCGCCAATTATTCACCTGATACCTCTTATAACGGTAAAAGTATTGAAGCTATCAACCTCATGAAGGGCAGAAAACACAAAGCCCGATATGAAGCCGAAACAGTGATGGATCTGATGATGAACGGGGGTGCCAGTGCGGTATTCCATGGTATGAGCGAGGAGGATGTGAAAAATATCATGCGTTACCCCTTCAATATGTTTGCCAGTGATGCCAGTATCCGGGTGCTGGGTGCCGGTATGCCGCATCCAAGAGGATATGGTACGAATGCCCGGGTACTAAGTAAATATGTAAGGGAAGAAAAAGTGATTTCTCTGGAAGAAGCCATCCGCAGAATGACTTCATTGCCTGCGCAGAAATTTCAGTTAAAAGACCGCGGGCTGATCCGGGAGGGTATGGCTGCCGATATTGTCATTTTCAATGAAAATGAAGTAAAAGATATTTCTACCTTTGAAAAACCCCATGCCTATTCAAAAGGTTTTTATTTTGTACTGGTCAATGGAGTATTAACCGTAGATCAGCAACAGCATACAGGGGCCAGGGCAGGAAAAGCTTTACGTCATACATTCTAAAACCAAACCATTAAATATTATGTCACCAATTATTGTAGGAGGTATTATCGGCGGTATCATCGGATTGATTGTGGTCGTGATCACCTTTTTTGCCAAGGAACAAAAATTCAACAAAATCCTGCGCACGATCAAAGACCCCATTGAATATGCGGCACTTTATCATTACGCTTCTTTTAAAAGATATAAAGCCTCTTTTAAATTCTTTGACTCCTATGGAGTTTTATACATCTCCGGTGACAATGCGTACTACAAAACCAGCGAAACCGGAAACCCGATCAGTTTTAACCTGAAAGAATGCACCGTACAACAGGAAGCTGACTGGCGGATGCTGAAATGGTTTTCCATCACAACACCTGCCGGTGAAAAATATTATTTTGACTCACACAAAATGGGTGCTTTTAAAAACAACAGTGATGAAACACTGAAAGGGCTGGCTGCATTGAAGGCCAAGCAAGTTGCCTCTTAAGTTAAATTCCGATTTTTCAGAAACTCTTCTTAGCACCTAAATATTTTTCAAACCATTCCACATTTGACTGCATGGTTTTAAGAATCATTGTGGGCTCCAAAGGTCCATGTGCCTGCCGTGGCATCACAAGCATGCGGACGGGTACATTGCGTCTTCTTAATGCATTATAAAACATGATGCCATTACTGATCGGTACCCGCTGATCACCTTCACAATGCTGCAGCATCACCGGTGTTTTTACATTTTGTACATACCGCAGTGGAGAATGTTTATCGTAATTCGCCCAGTCTTCCCAGGGATTGGCCTGAAAATAAGACGGCAGGAATCCTTCAATATCATCGGTCAGGTTCTGATGAGCGAGATCAACAACGGGTGCTCCGATACTCGCAACTTTGAACCGATCAGTATGACCAACTACCCAGCTGCTCATGAATCCGCCATAGCTCCAGCCCATCACTCCCATTTTTGTTTCATCGGCTACGCCCATTTTGATCACCTGATCCACTCCATTCATGATATCAATATAATCCTTGCCTCCCCAGTCGGCCCGGTTAGCCTGACGAAATGCAGTACCATACCCGGTTGATCCTCTTGGATTGGGCCGCAATATGGCATAACCCTGTTCTGCAAAAGCCGCAATGGGATAAGCACCGCCATTCGATGCCACACAGGTCTGACTGAAAACACCGGCGGGTCCGCCATGAATATTCAGGATAAAAGGAACTTTCTGTCCGGGCTGATACCCTATCGGATAGGTCAGCAATCCTTCTATCATCATTCCGTCGGCTCCTTTCCATCTGATCAATTCAGTTTTGGGCAATGCTTTGCCAGCCTGGCCAGCATTCAGTTTTGTCAGTTGTACCGGGGAAAAACGACTGATCGGACTGATATAGGCTTCAGGAAATGAAGAAGGGTTTTGCAGGATAAAAGTAAGATGAGTACCATTGGCATTGGCTGCAGCACCCTGCATCATATCTGTAAGCCCGGTAGTCCACTCGGTGCAGGTTTTACCATCCACACTCAGCAGGTAGTAACTGCTCAGGGTTTTATTGAATTCTGACCACAGTAAATTTTTTCCATCCGGGGTCCAGCATACGATTGTTCCGCTTTCATCCGGAGTTGATTTCAGTCTCCACAATTTGCCATCCGATAAGGAATATATTTTCACATGCTTGGCACCGGGCCAGTCAACCGGATCCGTGGTACAGTAATAGGCCAGCAGCTTTCCATCCGGACTAAACATCGGCGTGGATTCGCTGGCACCTGTAGCTGCAATAGAAATTGCTTTATCGGTTTCAATATCAATCAATGAAACATCGCTGTAATTATTGTCATTGGCTTCAGGTGTTTTCCCAAAGCTGTATGCTATCTTTTTTCCATCAGGACTCCAGTCAAATGAATTGATATTATAGTTGCCGGTACTCAGTTTCTTTAGCTTGTATTTGCCCGCAGAATCTTTATTGTTCAAGTAAAGCACATACAAACGGTTTTGCTTTACCACTTCATCCATAAAATACCAGTCGTTCTTTGCTTTTTTATCTTTCTCCTCTTTGGTCTCTGCCGCATCCGGCATCTGGAAGGCAATCTGGTTTCCATCCGGGCTCCAGGCATAATTTCCAACGGCTGTTTTTACATCGGTGATTTTTTCTGATTCTCCGCCGGCAGCCGGAAGTATATACAGGTTATTTTTACCATCCCTGCTCGAAGTGAAACTGATCCATTTCCCATCGGGACTCCAGCCTGGATTAGCCGAATTTTTATCTCCTCTTGTCAATTGCACATGGGCAGATCCGTCTGCATTGCAAACCCATACCTGATTGATAAATTCACTGCGGTCATCCGTCATTACCGCCTCCCTTATTGTATATAATACCCGGCTTCCATCCGGAGAGGCAATGGCTGCGGAAATATTTTTCAGTTTTAAACATTGCTCAGGGCTCCAGTTTTGCTGGGCAATAATAAATACAGGAAGAAAGAAAAATCCAAACAGGAATGATAGCAGTTGTTTCATTTTGAAAGTTTTGGCAGTTAAAAGAATAAGGGCAGGACGATCCTGTTGTAAAAAGGAGTTCTACAATTTAATGCTTTGGAGGGTAAATATGAAAACTGATTATAGCTGTCGCAGGTAACTCAGCTTGACAATCACATGGTCCTCTGTTTGTCTCTTTAACTGGGTATTATCAAATCCCCGGTGATTGAATACCACATACACATAAGAGAGGGGCTGGTATTCCCAGGAAAGACGGACATTATAATTATCCTGACTGCTTAAAGAATTCCGCTGATAAAAACCGATGAGTTGCAGTCTGGGATTCAGGGCCAGGCGACCGGTGATACTCCAGAGATCAGCCGTAGCTGTTTCGAGATTATCGCCCACTTTGATAAAGTGGTTCCTGTTAAATGTGCTGCTTAAAGAAAAATGCGGAGAGGGGGAGATTCTTAAAGTCAGGCTTCCGGCATTCAATCGGCCGTTAAAATAAGAACCGAATTCGATTTCACTGTTGAGGCCAATGATACGGGAAGGATCCGTACTTACATAGAACAAGTGTCTTAAATAATGATACTCTCCCTGAGAGATAGTAATACCGAGCGGTTCAAAGGGCTCGGTGAGTCTTTGAAAAGTTGGATTGATCAGGTAGCCAAAATAACCACCATCCTGAAAATTAAACCAGACGGGATTGGTATTGAACTGCGCCTCGATCAGTTTGCCGCTGGAAGCCTCGTGATAAATTTCAGGCATAAACCCGGGTTCAAATGCCCTGATCCATTTTTTGAAAGGCAATTTATTCCCGCGGTAATACCAGAAAATGCCGGGAGTGGTACCAATCACATTGTTACGGGATACAAAACCAAGTGCGGGGTCAAAATCACGGGTCACCAGGGTTTGTGTCCACCAGATTTTGAACTGATTATTGGTAAAGTAATATTGTGCATAACCGGCAAAACCATTTTTTCCTCCGTTGTTATTGGAAGAGCGGATCAGCATGGTGCTGAGTGAATGAGATTCACCGAGACGGAAAAACCCATCTACGGCACCCACCACATTGGTTCCGCTGTCATTATTTTTAATCGTTACTAATCCTCCGATACGGCTTTGTGCGCCGATATTTTCTGAATACCTGCCCACAAAGAAATTAGTGCCGGGGGTGATCTCATTCTTTCTTTGCCGCATGAGGATGGTTCCGAAATTTCTTTTCCTGGAACGATAGACATAACGGCCGCCGGCATCAATAGGAATCGGGTTGCCTGCATCATCCAGTCCGATTCTTCTGCTGAAAAAAGGCTGGATGCGCATGGTACCTCCGGAAATATCTTCAGAAGGTCCCACTCCTGCACCAAAGAGTGATGCATTCTCCAGGAAGAATTGTCTTCTTTCCGGAAAGAAGACCGAGAAGCGGGTGACATTATTAACCTGCCGGTCGGCATCTGCCTGGGCGAAATCGGTATTGAAGGTCAGGTCAAGAATATTATTGGGGTTGATGGCCCATTTGATTTCTCCACCCGCTCGAAAACTGTTTTGTTCAGGATCTGTTCCTGCGGGATAGTTTTTATACCGATCGTAAGAACCCAGCACATAAGGTTGAATACGGATATTCGTTTTGGGTGGCGGGGGTTGCAGGTTTTTTAAAACACCCGCATAAACCATCCTTGTGAAATTGAAAGAGCGGGGATAGGCGGAAAAGGCCGAGGTTTCATTGGTCAGTCTCCGGTTACGCACCACATTGAATCCCCATTGCTGAAGACTGTCTGTAGCTTTTGGATAACGAAGCGTTTGCCAGGGTATGGCGATCTCGGCCACCCATCCGCTATCGGTCCGGTTGGTTCTTACTTTCCATAGTCCATCCCAGTCCAGATCGGTGAGTACATCATCAAATACCAGCAGGTCACGTTGTACGCCATAGGCATTGGTGGTAAAAGCCATGGCATTGCGGTGATCATTAAAGCCATCCAGAGAGATCCCTACATGGTCATGGCTTCTTACGCTGAAATCTCTTTTGAAATCGGTGGCACGAATCGCTTTCTTTCCTCCGGAATCATAGGCCATGATACCGATATATAAATACTGCCGGTTGTATAATACCCGGGTACTGGTGGGATGATTGGGATTGGCACCCTGGAAAGGTTCGATCTGTACAAAAGATGGTGCCGGCAGGGCTTGCTGCCATTCGGGCTCATCCAGTTTCCCGTCAATTCTAATGGACTGACTGATCCTGGTGGCCACAACTTCTTTTTTAATGGCATCTGGTTTAAATACCGATGCATCCTGTGCGAAGCAGGTACCGGAGAGAAGCAATATGAAAAAAAATAATTTTCTCATTATCTGAAGGGGAAGCAAGATAAAGAGAA
>DAORJS010000081.1:0-9693 GCA_035439185.1 Chitinophagaceae bacterium | reverse complement strand
AGGTGATAAGGCTTACCCGTCCGGATCTGACCCGTGTAATCAGCGATATTGAAGAATGCAATGCAGATGGACAGTACTTATTTGCCATCATGGTGGGTGACCGGTTGGAGCATTTACTCAAAAGACTACTGGATGAAAAAGAATTTTTATCAGACTACGGCATCCGCTCTCTTTCCAAACATTATGAAGACCATCCTTATGTGTTTTCTTATGCTGAAAAAGAGTATAGTATCCGTTACGAACCTGGTGAGAGCAGCAGTTCCATGTTTGGCGGCAATTCCAACTGGCGTGGACCAATCTGGTTTCCCTTGAATTACCTGATCATCACTTCCCTGCGGAAATACCATGATTATTACGGAGACGATTTTAAGATTGAATTCCCGACAGGATCCGGTAAAAAAATAAACCTGAAAGAAGTGGCCAATGAACTCACCCGTCGCTTATTGAACCTTTTTGAAAAAGATGCCAATGGCCGCTACAATTACCTTCCTGCTGACCAATCCATTTGGACCGATACTGAATTCCAGAAGCATCAACAATTTTTTGAGTATTTCCATGGAGACACCGGTCAGGGACTGGGTGCCTCCCACCAAACCGGCTGGACGGCATTGATTGCGAATCTGATATTGGAGATGGAGGAATGAGGGCAACCGAATAAATATTTTTCATATATGATCGCTTTTTTCTGGAGAGAATTTTTAAGTGATGTCCAAACTGAAATGTTAAATGTATAATTATATACCGTTGATTCTAAATAGTATTCATTTAGCTTACCCATGTAATATATAGACTTACTTGTCGCAGACCATTTTAAAGAAGCCTCCTATGCTCAGAATGACAATGTTGTGTTTGCTTACATTTACAGTTTCCTGCAAAGAAAAAACCGATAGAACAAATACTGAAGGCAACAAGTCTTACGTGCAAGTAAAAGATTATCCAAAAAACGAATTAAATTATAGAGTTGACACAGCAAAATTTAATGTTGACAAAGGCAATCTAACAGGAAAGACAATTACTATAAATGTCTCTTATGCAGCCATTGAGTGCACTTGCCCTCAATGGTTTGAAACAAAAAACATGAATGATACTATAAACGGCAGACAGTATTTCTATTTGGAGCGGGGCAATAAAAGTATAACTAATGCAGACACATTATACGATGGCATAAACCCACCTCAGCTAACTTTGACTGGACAATTTTATAATAAAGAAGGTTATCCTAAAAATTACAACCCTTCAAAGGGAGAACCAATGCCATCAAGAGTATTTAAGTACGAAAAAATAAAATATAATCGAATACGATAAAACGGCATACAACATGGAGTTTTCAGCTATGCTGACTTGACGAATAAATCCTGATCAGCATTATAATTTTCAGCCTCCGTCCCGGCTTTCCCAATAAAACCCGGTTTCAGAATATATTCTCATCTTCAGTAACTTTGATCAGCATAAATTCGGCTTAGCGGATCTCTAAATATCAGCAGAAAGCCCTGGCCTTCTGGCGACATTCCAAATTCCCTGTTTTTGAGTATACATATTAACGATACAAATTATTCCTATTATAAAAGGATATATGAGATAATCTGGTCTCACCAAAGGAAGCTTTTTCCTCCGGAATTTTTGCATGAAGAGAGAGACCCTGTTTCAATACTAAATAAATGGGAACAAAATAACAAAACAATTGCGAAGCGAGGCCTTAAAGCAGGGCTGCAAGACTTTATTTCAAGCATTAAAGAATTTCCACAGGATTTAAAGAGTTCGATTGATAAAGACTTAGCTGCAAATGAGTTCCCCAGCCTGCGAGATTTGCAAGGAATTGTCAAAAAAATCATAGCTAAAGTATTAAAACGGAAAAAAATAAATAGCTTGGAGGAATTCTATATAGTAAAAGAGGAAGTAATTAACGAAACTTCGGAGCTAGAAGTTGATGCCAGGAATCTACTTGATAAATTACTTACAGAATTTGAATTTTCGAATAACAAGAAAAAAGGTAATTAACATTTGGATTGGCAAGTCAAATCCAAAGCCAAATTTTTCAGCGACTGAAGGAGATTTAATCTGCGGAATGCATTTCAATAATACATCAAGATGAAATCAGCCAGACCTATCCATCCGGATTTTCAATCCCTGCTGGAGTTAAAATCCAATAATATAATTGACCTGTTCAAAGGTCTGAGAGCCTTTATCCTGGAAATATATCCTGACAGCAATGAGCTGGTTTATCATACGCATGCCCTGACAGCCGTTTTTTCAATTTCTGAAAAGCTATCAGACGCCTTCTGCATGATTCCTATCTATACCAATCATTTAAATCTGGGATTTAATAAAGGGACTTTATTGAAAGACCCTCATCTATTATTAACCGGAACCGGAAATTTAATCAGGCATATTGATATCGGTGAAAAAGCGGATTACAGCAACAAAAAAGTTAAAGCATTGATACAGGAAGCTATTGACTTTGCGATAAAAGATATGGACAAGCCAACTAAAATAGCCGGTCAGACCATTTCAAAAATTAAAAAGAACTGAAGATAAACCATTCTGATATTAATAAGATGAGTCCCCGGAGTATAACCCCGATACTGCTGATTATATCACTGATTCCTGTATTCATATCCTGCAGCCCCAAAAAAATAGAAACAAAAATTATCCGGACCCTTGAACGGAATTGCCCCGGGGATACCTGTACCGTTAATCTGGGTGAGCTCACTGATTTCGAATGGGAAAAAATGTACCTGTTCGATGACTGGGCAAGTCCGGAGAAAATCGCTGCTGCAACAGGAATTGAGTATAAAAAAGCTGGTCAATTTCCTAACGGATATCGTAAAATGATCTTCGTAAACGCAAAGAAAATAGTTCATGAAGAAGAATTTGGGGATAATGGAAATGGAAAATCTTCCATCATTATTGGTTACCCAATTGACCTATCCACTTATTCCGAAACAACCAGGGGATATTCAAATACAAACAGCTTTATTACCAGGGATCAGGCGATATACCGGGTGAAAAAAAGCAAAAAAATGAACAGTTCCAATTCCTGTTATAAATATGAACTTATACCCCAGGTCAATTCCGGAAAAATATTAGTTTATTAACTTTACCCAGTAATACAAACGGATGTACTAATTCTTGAATATTATCACAGCAAGAATCCCTCCCCGTAGTATCCAAAACAGTTTGACCTTTCTTCAAAAAATATCCGCTTACGCTCTTGGCCTTAGTACCGAAAAGGATCTTCCCGGGCTTGCCATTACCGGACTGGAAGAAGGTTATGATTCAGTATCACTCCGTATACTCGCCGGCCTGAATCCAACAGATAGCCCGTTTAACCTGAATGATTACTTCACCAGTTCGCTGAATGAACTTCAGATAATAATGCCCGAAGGAAAGGAAGCGCTTATAGAGGTGGTTGCTTTTTATGCCAGGGCTATCGTTGAAAAAACGACAGACACTTACACAGCATTCGGAAAACTGATTGACATCATCAATAAAACGCCCTATCATTGTGCAGACATAGGTCTTTTACACTGCTATGCAGACTATATTTCCATTTGGGAAGAAAAGATGGGCGGCCTGGATTTCCATACAAAGGAGGGAATTACAAGTGAAAAATACATTGAAAAAACAGAAGAAAGTATCCGTCAACAATTAATAAAATGGCTGGCTGCATGAAATTCACCAACTCCCCCGATACATTAGCCATCATTGTTACCTGGGCTGTCACGATTCTATTTGTTATTATCATTGGCGTACAGGTTACTGAGCTGATCCGTGAATTTTCAGGCCTTTCCGTTTTTGTTATTGCTTTGTTACTTCTAACCTGGTTGATCGCCTATGCTTACCGGCCCATCAGCTATAGCATCACCGATACATCCGTAATTATTCACCGGCTTATATCCAACAAAACGATTGCAAGAAGCAATATCAAATCCGTTGAAATATTTGTTAACGGTGAACTGAACTTTGCCGTCCGGACCTTTGGCGTCGGCGGGCTTTTTGGATATTTCGGAAAATTCTTCAAAGGCAGTATTGGCAGCATGAACTGGTATGCCACCCGTAGAAATAAAGTGGTACTGATCCGCACCAATGAGGGCGAGAATATTGTAGTAAGCCCTGACGACTACCAAAATTTTATGAGGGAATTAACGGCCCCTGTTTCCAGTTAAAACTAAAATCAGCGTTGATCATTCATATGAAAACAGGTAGCATTTATACTGCTGCTGAATTTTTCTTATATTCAATTATCAAGGATATTCCCAGTATGCACGGATGATTAATAAATTTAACCATGTTTAAAGCAAACCATATCTTCGGCACCCTGCTCCTGTTCATCCTGCTCAGCTTCTCGTCTCAATCCCTGCTAGGCCAGCAAAAAAAAGACTGTCCGCCGGGTACCGTAAAAGAAATTCTTTCTTTAACAAGTACCGACTACAGCGATCTGGCTTTTTTAAAGCCCTTGCTGAATGATAAAAAAGTGGTACTACTGGGAGAAAGCTCTCATGGTATCGGTGATTACTATGCCCTCAAGGCAAGACTGATCCGTTACCTGCACCAGGAATGCGGATTCCGGGTCCTTTCGCTGGAAAGCGGAATCGCTGATATCTTTCTGGAATATCAGCAAATTGATAGTCTCAGTCCTGTCCGCCTCCGCAATAATACGGTCTATGGAAATTTTCAATGCAAGGAAATCCTTCCGCTTTTCGAATACATTAAAGAAACCCAATCGGGCAAGAGTCCGCTTATTTACAGCGGCTTTGATTCCCAGAATTTTTCCGCTTCGCTCCGGTTATTGCAAAAGATCATGTACGATATCAAGGAAGCAACCGGCGACAGTGTGCTGAAAAATATCAATCTCTACTACCGGATCCCTTCCCTGCTCTGGCAGGAAGACAAAAGCCCGCTGTTTGCACTTGCCGATTCCATCAAAAGCGCAGCCAGCTATACTTTAGACTGTATCAACAAGAACCAGGAAGAGATCATAAAAAAATTTAAAATCTCTCCGCTTGCTTTCAGGTTCCTGCAACGATCGCTGTCCAATCATATCGAAAGTGTTTCGCTGAACTGGAGGACCGAAGACCCGGTATCCAAAAGAGATAGTCTGATGGCGGCTAATTTATTCTGGTTGATGGATGAAATCTATCCTGATCAGAAATTCATGATCTGGGGACATAATGGACATATTGACAAAAAAAGTCCGGATGGCAACCCTTACAAATGGATGGGCCATTTTGTACAGCAACGTTTCGGAAAAGCTGCTTTTCATATCGGTCTCTTTGCCAAAGAAGGAGAAACTTTTGAGTGGTGGACAAAGAGCAATAAAGCATTCAATAATAACAAAATCGATGACCTGGAAAACCGAGCAGCGATCTACCCAATCAACTTTATTCAATTTAATGACAAGTCAAAGAATTGCAGCTGGGCCCGAAAACTCATGTATGGCTTTGAAGTGGAATCCGGAGGAAGATTACAGTTTGTTCCTGCCGACCGATTTGATGCGATTATTAATTTCAGAAAAGTGAAATTGCCGGGGTATAAATAGAGATATGTGTTTTAAAGATATTCACCGCAGAGAGGCAGAGAGCGCAAAGGTTCCGCAGAGAATGAAGAATAATCAATTGACATATTTCTGAACTGGGGAAAAATCTAATTAAATCTCTGCGTAAACTCTCCTAACTCATGTTCTCTGCGGTTAACAAAAATGAAATTCCACCTCCACTACCTGTTTTCGAAATTCTTAACTTTGGTATGTGCAAGCTGACAAACCAACCTTAACCACCCGCCTCATCAGCAACCCAAAGCAATTATTCCTTGTAGATGGCATTGGCGGACTGGTCAGTGCCTTTATGCTTTATGTGGTTTTGAAAGACTTTTCAGGCATGCCATCCAGGGTCCTTGATCAATTGGCAGCAATTGCTCTTTTCTGTGGCATTTATTCTCTCAGCTGTTATGTATTTGTAAAAAGCCAGTGGAAAAATTTCATGAAATTCATCTGTGTCTTTAACGGATGTTATTGTGTACTCACCCTGGTAATAATGGTCATCCATTTCAGTTCCCTCCAGCCTGCCGGCACCATTTACTTCTTAGCCGAAATCGCCATCATTGCCAAACTGGCCATCACTGAATTCAAAGCGGTAAAGTATGGCAGCAACAAAAGCAATGAGTCATAATAAGAAATGGTAACGGCCTCTACCAAAACAACCTTCCCTACTAATTTATACCTCAGGGCCAGCAGTACCAGACTACAGACTAAAGACTAACGACTCTCTCTCCTCCCCTTTAGGGGCTGGGGGTAACTAAAAAAGCGGCCCCTCCCGGAACCGCTTTTGATCGTCTCAACCAACAAAAAAAATTATGCTATATCGAACCGGTCAAGGTTCATTACTTTATCCCAGGCTGCTACAAAATCCTTCACGAACTTTTCTTTGGCATCTTCACTGGCATATACTTCGGCAATAGCCCTGAGCTCTGCATGTGATCCAAATACCAGGTCTGCGCGGGTGGCTGTCCACTTGGCCTTACCGGTATTTCTGTCTGTTCCTTCAAATGCATGTTGCCCCGGATCCATAGCTTTCCAGGTCGTGTTTTCATCCAGCAGGTTTACAAAGAAATCATTGGTCAGAAAACCAGGACTGGCAGTCAATACACCATGCTTTGATCCATTCCAGTTGGCATCCATCACCCGCATACCAGCTACCAGTACAGCCATTTCAGGAGCGGTTAAAGTAAGCAACTGCGCTTTATCCACCAGCAGATCTTCTGCATTTACAGGCACTGTTCTTTTCTGATAATTCCTGAAGCCATCTGCCATGGGTTCCAATACCGCGAAAGATTCCACATCTGTTTGTTCCTGACTGGCATCAGTACGTCCAGCTGTGAAGGGCACAGTAATCGCATGTCCGGCTGCATTGGCCGCCATTTCCACTCCGGCACAACCACCCAATACAATCAGATCGGCGAGAGAGATATTTTTATTCTCTCCTGCCAGTGATTGCTGTATTCCCTGCAGTACAGCCAACACTTTTTTCAACTGTACCGGATTATTCACTTCCCAATTTGATTGAGGAGCCAGACGGATCCTGGCACCATTGGCACCGCCGCGTTTATCAGATCCCCGGAAAGTGGAAGCGGAAGCCCAGGCAGTACCAACCAGTTCAGCAATACTTAAACCGGAAGATTGAATCTTTGCTTTGATCGCAGTGATATCTGCTTCACTTACTAAATCATGATCGCGGGCTGGTAAAGGATCCTGCCAGATTAATTCTTCAGAAGGCACTTCCGGACCCAGATAACGGGAACGGGGTCCGAGGTCACGGTGGGTTAATTTAAACCAGGCACGCGCAAATGCATCAGCGAACTGATCAGGGTTTTCCAAAAAGCGGCGGGAAATTTTTTCATACGCGGGATCAAAACGAAGAGATAAATCCGTAGTCAGCATAAAGGGCTGGTGCTTTTTTTCCGGATTATGCGCATCGGGTACCAATCCTGCTCCGGCATCTCCTTTGGGCTTCCATTGCTGGGCACCTGCAGGACTCTTGGTGAGTTCCCATTCGTAACCGAATAAATTCTCAAAGAAATTATTACTCCATTTCACAGGAGTAGTGGTCCAGGCTCCTTCCAGTCCGCTGGTGATGGTGTATTCACCATGTCCGGTTCCAAAACTATTGGACCATCCCATACCCTGTGCTTCAAGACCCATTGCAGCCGGTTCTTTACCAACATATTCACCGGGATTCGCGGCACCATGTGTTTTACCAAAACTATGTCCGCCGGCGATTAGTGCTACCGTTTCTTCATCATCCATGGCCATGCGGGCAAATGTTTCGCGGATATCTTTAGCAGCCAATACCGGATCAGGATTTCCATCTGGCCCTTCCGGATTCACATAGATCAATCCCATCTGCACGGCAGCCAATGGATTCTCCAGATCGCGTTCACCGGAATAACGGCTATGGGGATTATTGCTCAATGCCAGCCATTCTTTTTCACTTCCCCAGTACACATCTTCATCCGCTTCCCATACATCTTCACGACCGCCTGCAAAACCAAAGGTTTTAAAACCCATTGTCTCCAGCGCTACGTTTCCGGCAAGGATCATCAGATCGGCCCATGAAATTTTTTGTCCGTATTTTTTCTTGATCGGCCACAGCAATAAACGGGCTTTATCAAGATTCACATTATCGGGCCAGCTGTTCAGCGGAGCGAAACGTTGTTGACCCCGGCCACCGCCGCCTCGGCCATCATGAATCCGGTAAGTACCGGCACTATGCCAGGCCATCCTGATCATGAAAGGACCATAATGGCCATAGTCTGCCGGCCACCAGTCTTTGGAACTCGTCATGAGATCAGCCAGGTCTTTTTTCACTGCATTTAAATCCAGTGATTGAAATGCTTTGGCATAATTAAAATCTTTATCTAATGGATCTGATTTGGCCGAGTGTTGCCTGAGGATATTCAGGTTGAGTTGATTCGGCCACCAGTCGCGGTTACGGGTACCACCCCCAGCCACTTTGGCAAAGCCGGCACCTGTAACAGGACATTTTCCGTTTGTGTTGTTCGTTTCCATGTTCTTCTTTTAGTTTTTTTGATGGGTTGACAAGGCAATCAGGGAGATTGCGAGACCAAATGTACCGGGAGGAAGGTTATAATTCAAATTGATTATTCTTATCTTTATATAAATTTTGTCTATGACCCTGACCCAGCTGGAATACATCAAAGCCCTGGATGATCATCGTCATTTCAGTGTGGCGGCTGCACAGTGTTTTGTGACCCAGCCCACGCTTAGTATGCAGATCCATAAACTGGAAGAAGAACTGGGGGTCAAGATTTTTGACCGGACGAAACAACCGGTCATTCCCACCGAAATCGGAGCAGGAATCATTGCCCAGGCCCGTGTGGTGTTAAGGGAAGCGGCTCAGATAAAGCAGCTGATTGACGAACAAAAAGACACCCTGAGCGGAGAACTCCGGTTGGGAATCATCCCTACCCTGGCACCCTATGTTTTACCACCTCTTTATAAATCCATGCGCGAAAAATATCCGCAACTCAATCTGCTGATCAAGGAATCCATAACCGAAGAAATTGTAGCGGATTTAAAAAATAACCGGCTTGATTGCAGTATTGTGGTCACCCCCCTGAATGAAGCCGGTATACGGGAAGATGTATTATTCTATGAAGAACTCTTTGTCTATGTATCAAAGAAGAATGCCCTTTCTGAAAAAAAATATGTGCTGGCCAGCGATATTGACCCCAATCAACTATGGTTACTGGAGGAGGGGCATTGCTTCCGGTCACAGATTCTCAATCTCTGTGAATTGCGGAAAAGAGGTGATTTCCATTTTAAGTATGAAACGGGCAGCCTGGAAACCCTGAAAAGAATGGTCGATAAAAGTGATGGCATTACTATACTTCCGGAGCTGGCCGTGATGGAATTCACTGCCTCACAGTTAAAGCTGGTCAAAAGAATGAAACAACCGGCTCCAGCGCGGGAAGTGAGCCTGGTTACCCATCGGGATCATATCAAAAACCGGCTTGTTCGCACCCTCAAGGAAGAAATCCTGCAGATAGTACCGGCTCAAATGAGGCAGGTGGGGAGTAAGAAGGTGGTGGAGATATAGTGCCAGTCAGCAGTCGACAGTCGGCAGTCAGCAGTCGGCAGTCTGTCAGTCTATCAGTCTATCAGTACAATGCCGGAAG
>DAORJS010000080.1:0-9720 GCA_035439185.1 Chitinophagaceae bacterium | reverse complement strand
CCTCCGTTATTCCTCATCTTGGGAGAATATTTGGAAATAGTTCCCAGCAAGGCCGTGAGTTTTATTTTTGAAGGATCCACGGATTCAGCCGTTAGGGCATCCGCCAGATTCTTGGCATAGGCCGAAGCATGTTTACTGTAATGGATCTCCATCGTCATGGCATCAATGGCCGGCTCCAGTGCATTATAACTGTAAGGCAGTACCTGTTGCTGATAAGGAATTTCTTCGGCTGCAAAAGGAGCCGCCATCCCTTTTGTTTCTGCACAGGCCCAATGCGGGAGTACCATGGCCGCGGCTCCGGCTAAACCGGTTTTTTTCAGAAAATCCCTTCTCCCTTTCATTTTATTTTCCATACCATTCATTTTTAGTAAACAGATACTTAAAGGTAACTTCTTTTAACACAAGTATCGGGTCTCAGCTGTTAACAGTTTGTCACAATCGTATCACTGGCATCCTGTCTTTATCTTCGCTCCATGTTTACGATCAAGAATTATTTTGCCATCCTGGAACTCGAGCCCTCTGCCACTGCTGCTGAGATCAGGAAGGCCTACCGCAGACTGGCCCATTTGTACCATCCCGATAAAAAACCAAATGACCCCTATGCCAATGCCCGTTTTACGGAGATCAAGGAGGCTTATGAAGTGTTATCTGACCCCTCCAAAAAAGAATATTACCTGCAGCAACGCTGGTACAATCAGAGCATCGGCAAAAAAAGAACACAGGATACTGTCACCCCTGTAAACCTGCTGAAACAGTCGCTGGAGCTGGAAAAATATGTCTCCACCCTGGATGTTTTCCGGATGGACAAGGGCGGTTTACAGGAATATATATTGGAATTAATAACGGATGATGCCATTGAACAACTCCATCCCTTTCAGGAACAACATACGATCCGGGAAGCCATTCAAAAAATACTTCAATCCAGCCGGGCCCTTCCCCCTGCCTATACCGCAGCGGTGTATGATCAACTGGAAAAATTAGCCGGCACGGATACCGCTGCCCTGGAACTGATCCGCGATCACCGGCAAAAAACTGAGCGGCGCCACCGCCGGGAAAAATATTCCCTCCTGCTGATCCTGATCACCACCCTTCTGCTCTGTGGTTTGATCTGGCTTGCCGGCCGTTAAGCTATATTTGCGCCATGCATTATGTTTCTGTGGAAGGTCTCAGCAAGAGTTATGGCATTCAACCCCTGTTTTCCAATATTTCTTTTCATATAGAAGAGGGTGATAAAATTGCCCTGGTAGCCCGGAATGGAACCGGGAAATCCACCCTGCTAAGGATACTCGCCGGAAAGGAAACCCCGGATGAGGGAAAGGCCTGGATCAATAAGGATGTGGATGTGGTATTGTTTGAACAGGAACCTGCGTTTGTGGAAGACAAATCAGTGCTGGACAATATTTTTTTTCATGATCACCCCATCATGAATGCGATCCGGGAATACGAAGCCATCAGTGAAGAAGATGATCCGGTTGCACTCAGTGCTGCCGTGATCAAAATGGATGAACTCGGTGCCTGGGATTTTGATGCCAAGGTAAAACAGGTATTGGGTAAACTGAATATCCATCAGCTCAATCAGCCGGCGCGTACCCTCAGTGGTGGACAACGCAAAAGAGTAGCCCTGGCCCGGACCCTGATTGATGTGGGTTTTGAACATAAACATGTATTACTCGTCATGGATGAACCCACCAACCACCTGGATGTGGAAATGGTGGAATGGCTGGAACATTATCTCGATAAAGAAAACACCACGCTCCTGCTCGTAACCCATGACCGCTATTTTCTTGATTCGGTCTGTAATGAGATCTGGGAACTGGATGGATCGGAAATGTATACATACAAAGGTGATTACGCGAATTACCTGGAGAAGAAAGCGGCGCGAATCGAAAGCGAAGCCGCCAGTATTGATAAAGCGCGCAACCAGTACCGCAAAGAACTGGAATGGATGCGCAAACAACCCCGGGCCAGAACCACCAAGAGCAAGAGCCGGCAGGATAATTTTTATGAAGTAGAGAAAAAGGCCAAACAGCAGATCCTGGATGAACAGCTGCAACTGGAAATGAAAATGAACCGGCTTGGCGGTAAAGTTATCGAGCTGAAGAAAGTGTATAAGAGCTACGGAGAAAAAGTATTGCTCAAAGGATTTGACTATACTTTTAAAAAAGGAGAAAGAATCGGTGTAGTCGGTAAAAACGGGGTCGGCAAATCCACATTTATCAATATCCTGCAGGGCATCGAAAAAGCGGATAGTGGCAAGGTCAATGTGGGTGATACCATCATCTTTGGTAATTATTCCCAGCAGGGACTGATTGTGAAAGAAGATATGCGGGTGATAGAATTTGTGAAGTCCATGGCCGAACATTTTCCACTGGCCGGAGGTGGCTCCCTGAGTGCAGCGCAGTTCCTGCAATTATTTTTATTTGATCCCGATAAACAATACACGTATATCAGCAAACTGAGTGGTGGCGAAAAAAGAAGACTGCACCTGCTGGCGATTCTTTTCCGGAACCCCAATTTTCTGATACTCGATGAACCTACCAATGATCTTGATCTCCCAACGCTGGGTGTATTGGAAAATTTTCTGAGTGAGTTCCCCGGATGTTTGCTGATTGTATCACACGACCGCTATTTTATGGACCGGCTGGTGGATCATTTATTTGTATTCGAAGGAGAGGGGAAAATCCGGGATTTCCCGGGCAATTATTCCCAGTACCGGGAAGAACAGATCCGGATTGCCAAAGACAAAGATGGCGGAACCCTGCAAACCGGAACCAGTCTGACTCAAACTGAGCCACCCGCAACTGCTACCGCCATTGCTGAAAAAAATCAACCCGCAAAGCGGCAGTTATCTTATAAAGAAAAAAGAGAGTTTGAATTACTCGAGAAAGAAATTCCCGAACTGAACCGGGAAAAAGAAATGATCACGGGAAAAATGAATAGCGGGGACACGCCTTTTGAAGAACTGCAGGCCCTTTCATTACGGTTTACTGAAATCGGACGGCTGCTGGATGAGAAAGAAATGCGCTGGCTGGAGCTCAGTGAACTCCAATAAAAAACCATTAACTTCCCATTTCCAAACTCACTGGTTATGCGATTTTTCTTCCTGCTTACGGGACTGCTGTTCAGTCTCCTCTCAGCGGCTAATCCTCCTGCCGCGGAAAAAGTATTACAGGTTAAAGTGGATGAGTACGGACTGGTCACAGTGGGCCGGGATACTGTAGGAGCTGATCAGCTGGCCAGGTATATTCAGGAAAGATTATTCAAAAGTTATCTTGGCACCGGACAGATGCATGACCGGATAGTGTTTGAAACCGGGGATAGTTTTGTACCGGAAGCTGTGGCCACCGTTATTGTGAACGAGATCCGTGCGGGGCAGCAAAAAGCATTACAGGTTATTTGTCTGCAGAAATTCAACAAAACCTATGAGATGCTGGACAAGAAGAAACAATCGAGACTACATAAGCAATTCCCCGTTTTGTTTCAGCCCGATTTTAATCCAAAAACATAGCAATGATTTTAAACAGTTCAGCCAGACACTATGGAAGAATACTTCCATTCCTTTTCGGTTTTTTTCTTTTTGCCTGTGGCGGAAAAGAAAAACCCATTCTTGAAAAAGAAGCCCGGGAATTTGCCAAAAAACTGGAACAGTCGATTGAAAAAAAGGATGGACAGTTTATGGATGATGTGGTGGACCGTGATGAAATCATCAAAAGAGCCGGGTTAAAATCCAGCAGTTCTGCCCGGGAGTTTGGAGCCGGTATCCGCAGTGCAGCGAATATGGGGACTAAGATTGTGGATGCACTAAGAAAGGAAGGCAGCTATGAGCTGGTAAAGATTTATGAAAAAGACGGCAAACAGCATATGATCTTCCGGCTTTACAGCGACGGGAGTATCAACTACCATGATATGGAGTTGAAAAGAAAAAAAGGTGAGATTAATATCGCTGATATTTTCGTGTACACTTCCGGAGAAAATCTGTCCGCCACTATTAAAGGAATTTATGAACAGTTTGAGGGGATCATTGATAAAACCAGTACGACAGAAGGCTGGGTCAGCTCTCTTCCTGATATCCGTAAAAAATTAAACGCCGGTGAATACCAGGAAGCCTATGACCTGTTTATGAAAATTCCGGAGGAAGGCAGAAAAGCCAAGGCCTTCCGGATTGTGAAAGTGGAAATCTGCACCGGACTGGATGATGAAAAGCACCAGCAGGCCATTGATGAATTACTGGCAGCCTTCCCCAATGAAGCCAATATGCAGCTGATCCTGATAGATGCTTATTTTATGCGCAAGGAATACGATAAGGTCCTGGGTGCCATCAATGCGGTGGATAAAATGATCAATAAGGATCCCTTTCTGGATTATTACCGCTATCTCTGTTACAATGTGATGGAAAACCCGGTGAAAGCAAAAGAACACCTGCTGCTGGTGACTACCAACTACCCGGCATTTGCCGATGCGCAACTGGAACTGGCAGCTACCTATCTGGAAGAAAATAATACGGATTCGGCCAGGATGGTGGTTAAAAGTTACAGGCAGCGTAAAAGTTTTCCGCAAACAAGAATGGATGAGCTATTGAATGCTTATCCTGATTTTACAACGGAATAGTCAATTTTTTCAAAACCTTTTACCATTTTAAGCGATCAACCATGATACGCCAAGTAGTTAATCCTGTGTTGAAAAAAGCCCTGCTGATGCCGGCCATTCTGTTTCTGTCTTTCAACGGTTATACCCAGATCGTGAATGTGGAAAGCGCCCGGATGCAATCCGATACTGTAGGATGGCAGGGAAGTTTTGGCGCCGCATTCAGCATGACCCAAAATACCAGCAGAATCTTCGGGGCCAATGCAGATGCCCATCTACAGTATAAAACCAGTAATGACAAAGGCCTCTGGCTGATCCTGGGGAACTATAATTTGCTGAAAGTATCGGGGAGGAATTTTTTGTCTGACGGATTAATACATCTCCGGTATAACCGGAAAATAAACGAGTGGCTGCGCTGGGAATTTTTCGGGCAGTTCCAGAATAATGATATCACCCAGATTGATTCAAGGATGCTGCTGGGAACAGGCCCGCGTTTCAAATTGATTAAAAAACCACGCTTCAGGATGTATGCCGCCAGCCTGCTGATGTATGAAAAGGAAAAAGAAGCCACAACGCCATCCATCTCGCACAGTGATATGCGTAACAGCAGTTATCTCTCCTTTACCTGGTTACCGCAGGATTATCTGGAAATGATCAGCACCACTTATTTCCAGCCCCGGCTGGCGGAATTCAGTGATTACCGTTTCATGAATCAGTTTATGTTCAAGGTAAAAGCCACCCCTCATTTTTCCTTAACCGTCAAATGGAACTACCTGCATGATCGTTTCCCGGCGGGAACGGCTCCGAAAACCATTTACAATTTCGCCACCGGTTTTACCTATGAGCTCTGAGATCAGCGGATGAATTCCTGATAGGCCCTCCTGCCATAATACAGATATCGTTTTGAATCGTATGGCGTACCGGCCAGTATCGAATGAATAAACCCATTGTATTCCACCTGATGGGTATGATAGATGCCCTGGTTCAGATTGGATTTAAAATAGAACTGAATTTTTTTCTTTTTACTGAACACGGCATGGATACTATCTCCTAATTGATAATCCATGGACCAATCCTGACTGAAATGCCTGACCATCATCCAGCTCCGGTACCAGGTTCCTCCGGTTGCTGATACCACCGGTTTCCCATTGTACAAAGCCACACTATCGTTATAGGCAAACACATTCAGGGTGGCTGATTTGTTTTGTTTCAGCCATTGACGCAGGACCGGATAATAACTGCTATCGTATCCATAATTGCTATCCAGAAAACTGATTCGTTTGATATAAGATGGGATGGTTTGCATTCCGGCCAGGTAACCGAAAATAAAACTGCCTCCCCCACTATGTCCGTTGAGATAAACCTGTGCATCTTTACCACCAATAACAGTCTTTAATGAATCCACCAGTGCCGGTATCCTTTGCCTGAAATCGGAATGTTTCTGTTTCCAGGCGGGCCAGCTTTTATAATCATTCTCCAGATAAATCACGAACAGGTTTACCTGCTTCCATTCCTGGCGGATAAAAGCGGTCTGTGCCCGGATATGCTGGATATCAAAATGCCAGTCATCCCCTGCCTGCATTTGCTTTCCCATGGTTTGCGGGGTGCTGTTACCGTTAGGAAGCGCATAGAACACCAGTACGTTTGGTTTTTTGGGTTTCAGTGTCAGAGGCCGGTCAATAGTGATCAGAATATCGGTACCGGCCCGGAAGGAATCAATTTTACTTTCATAGGCCTGCCCTATCGTAAAACAACGAATCCCAAAGAGTATGAAAATGCTGAATAAAAGGCGCTTCATGATTAAAATGAGTAGTTCTGAATAAATTGTGCTGCTGCCACGTATATTTCCTATGGGGTTCCAATTGCAAATACAAAAGCTGTATTCTATTTTTGCCCATCTGCACTCCTATCCTTTCTGAATTACCGTGACCCATTCCTGGAAAACCTGATTTCGAAATCTATTGTAAAACTAAAAAATCAGGTTATGAAAAAATTTAGACTCCTGCTTGACGACGAGAATGCACAGGCCCGACTGGTGATTGTTGGATTTGTGATGGCATTTGCGTTGCTTTTCATTTTCTTTTTCTGAACAACTATACCGGGCAAAGTGCTGATCGCGGATCAGATACTTTGCCTGGTTCTTTGTAACAAATCCTCCACGGCAATTTTTTCCATGCATTTAAAATGGCCGAAGGGACATTTATTGTATCCGATCTTGGAACAGGGGCGGCACCAGAGTTTATGTACCTGCATGATCACATCAGGCACCATGGCAGCACCAAAATATGGGGTCATCCCAAATGCAGGCACTGTATTTCCCCAGATAGAAATGATCGGTTTTTTAAATGCTGCTGCAATATGCATCAGACCCGTATCATGGGTGATCACCAGTTTGGCCTTACGGACCAGGTCGGCACTTTCATTCAGACTGAATTTACCACAGGCATTATATACTTTGATATCATCCACAGATGCGATGGTTTCAGCGGCTTCCCTGTCTTCCGGACCACCGAGTAAAATAACCGGATGTTTTATTTCCGTGCAGAATTGCTTCCATTTGTGAACCGGCCATTTCTTGGTATTATGCGCAGCTCCGATCACACAGGCAATATAACCAGCCTGATGGGAAGCGGGAATATCTTTCAGTTTGGTTTGCTCTTCTTCTGCAATAAAATAATCCAACCCCTGCCCGTCATTTTTTACGCCAAAGGATTCGACCGTTTTCAGGTAGCGGTCCACAATATGTGTTTTGGGCAGCAGGTTTATTTTAAAAGCTGTGAGCAGGTATTTCTGGATATTCAGTTTATAAAAAGAGAAGGCTTTTACCTTTAGCGCTTTTTTAACCCTTAGTGTTTTTACATTATGGTGCAGATCGATGATATAATCGTATGATTCGGTTTTTAATTCCTCGATCATCAGTTCCCAGCTATGGGCCAGCACATGTATTTTATCAATGTAGGGATTGTGTGCCACGACGGACTGAAATTTATCCTTCACCAGAAAATGAATCTCTGCCTCGGGTACTTGTTGTTTGAGACAACGGACCACGGGTGAAGTGAGCACAATATCACCAATAGAGGAAAATCGTATGATCAGAAATTTGGCCACCCAAATGATTTAAGGATACAGTTCTTCTGTTTCCAGATAGTCGAGGTCTTTATGAAAAGTTTCTTCTGTAAAATACGCTGCAATAAGGGTGATCGTCATCACCACCACACCGGTGATAATGGCGCTGTATACAAAGGACCATCCATTGGTTTTCTGAAACCAGTTGACAAACATCAGGTTGATCAGTGGTACAGAGCCCCGCACCATATTCGGGATGGTGGTGGCGGCAGTAGCCCGGAGATTGGTTCCAAACTGTTCGGCACCCATCGTAACGAAGATGGCCCAGAAACCGGTGCTGAAGCCCAGCATGGCACAGGCGATATACATAGTGGCGTCGTTCTGTATATTTCCACTGAAAAAATAAATACCGGAAACAATGCTGAAAAAATAAAACAGATAGAGTGCTTTCTTCCGGCTTTTGAAATACTGACTCACAAAACCCACCAGGATATCGCCGAGGGCGATGGCTGCATAGGCATACATGATGGCTCTGCCGGATTCAACCTTATTCTCACCGTAAAATGCCGTAGCAAAACGGTTACTGAGATTCACAAGAATACCGATGACATACCAGGTAGGCAAGCCAATCAGTATGGCTAATAGGTATTTACGGAAGCGACGGGCATTTGTGAAGAACATCAGGAAATTTCCCCTTGCCACTTTTGATTCGCGAACCTGTTTAAACATTCCGCTTTCCGCCACACTGATCCGGAGAAAGAGTAACATCAAACCCAGACCGGCACCGATCTTATAACAAAGCCGCCAGTCATTTGTAAACTGAAAAGTAAAATAAGCGGCTACCGCCCCAAAGAGTCCGATCCCCGCTACCAGGGAAGTACCGATGCCTCTTTTATTTTTAGGGAGGAGTTCACTCACCAGGGTAATACCGGCTCCGAGTTCTCCGGCCAGTCCGATCCCCGCTGCAAAGCGTGCATAGGCATACTGATGAACATCCTGAACAAAGCCGGTGAAAAAATTGGCAATGGAATAAAGTATGATGGAACCAAAGAGTACACTCAATCTGCCTTTTTTATCGCCCATCACTCCCCAGATAATCCCGCCGATTAATAACCCCCACATCTGCCAGTTGATCACCATCGTGCTGGCGTTGATGACTTCTTTGGTATTGGTAAGGTCCACTCCCAGTCCTTTCAGACTGGGCTCTCTTACAATCGTAAATAAAAGGAGATCATAGATGTCCACAAAATAACCCAGTGCTGCCACGATCACAGCAATATTAAAAACGGAAGCTGGTTTTTGGGTGGGGGCAGTCATCGTTTCAAAATTGATTTATGCGTTGGGGGCTTTGCTATCCTTCTTCTTCCTTCCGCTCATCATTTTAATAATCACCGGTGCGGTTGTCACCAGCACGATGCCCAGCACAATGATTTCGAGATGTTCCTTTAAATCAAATCCAAACTGATTCAGTATCCATTTTTGCAGGAAGAAGCCGCCAAGTACCATGGTGGTGACCCAGGCAAAGCAACCAATCACATTATAAAAATGAAATTTCTTGCGATCCATTTGCACGATCCCTGCCACGATGGGTGCAAAGGTTCTGATAAAGGGAAGGAAACGGGCACCGATCACGGCCAGTCCGCCATGCTTTTCATAAAAATCATGTGCCTGGTGCAGGTACCGTTTTTTAAATAAGAAGCGGTCTTTCCAGTGATACATGGCGGGACCTACTTTTTTACCGGTCCAGTAACCCACTGCATTCCCCAGGATACCACAGACCGAAATCAATCCGACCAGGACCATTAAATCCAGCCAGTAACTGTAATTGGGATAATGTAAGCCGAACCAGTTCAGCACTTCATTACCCAATCCGGGTTGCATGATCCCTTTGCTGTCTTTTAATTCATGCGCATAGATCCCGGCCACAAAGAGCAGGGAATCCCCGGGTAAAAAGAACCCAACAAATAGACCGGTTTCTGCAAATACCACGAAGAGCAGCAGCCAGAGCCCGCCGTTTTCAATATACCATTGCGGTTGTAAAAGCTGGCTCCAGTGAAAGCTATCGAGTAA